>CAZKGE010000028.1:0-6172 GCA_964552065.1 uncultured Oscillospiraceae bacterium
AAAGGGGCGTGCCCCTTTGGCGGGGGACCGGGGGCGGAGCCCCCGGAAAAACCCCCGTTACCCAACAAAAAAGCGCCCCATCGCGGGCGCTTCGTTTTCATTATCCGCACACCTCAATCATAATGCCCGTCCGCCATGCTTTGCAGGGCGGCCATGTCGAGCAGCACGGTTTTGCCGTTGCGCTTGGTGATGATCTTCTTGGAAGCAAGCAGATTGAACGCGTTGCTGACGGTGACGCGGCTCGTGTTGGTCAGGTTGGCCACATCCTGGTGCGTAAAGCGGATCGGGATGCAGATGCCGTCGGACTCGGCCGCGCCGTAGATTTCGGAGAGGTTGATGAGCACCTGCGCGATGCGCTGCAGCGAGTCCGAAAACGAGAGCTCGACGACCTGCCGCGCGAGCACGGCGTTTTTGCGGCAGATGAGCTGCAGAAGGTGCATGTTGAGCTCGAAGTTTGCGGCGAGCGTCTCGCGCGCCTCGTAGTAGGGCACGAGGTAGACGTAGGAGTCCACGATGGCGACCGCGGTTGTGGAGTGCCGGCAGCCCATGATGCAGGACCGCTCGCCGAACAGCGCGCCGGTCTCGGCGATGTAGAGCTGTTTCTCGGAGCCGTCGCGCTGGAACGTGGTGATGCGGATGCGGCCAGACTTGACGATGAAGAACTGCCCCGACGAATCGTCCTGGTGGAACAGCACCGAGTTCTTTTTTACATACAGGGGCGTTTTCTTGACGATGAACGGGTCCCAGAGCTTCGGGTCGAGGCGGATCCACGGCGATGTTTCGCTGACCGTCATAGCACGCTCCTTTCCGCGGCCGGCGCCGCAAATGCGCGCAAACAAGCAAAAATTATGGAAAACGTAAAGCAGTTTATAGAACGGGTTCCATATAACCGGTTATTATAAGTTATCATATTTCACATGCGGTGCGATGTCAATAACCCGCGCTTTTACGTTCCCGCCACAGGATAGCATCAATATAGACGCGAGGAGAACAATACGCTTCATGAACGATAGTTTTCAGGCTGTACGAAAGACTGAATGGCCGGTACTTGATACGATGACGTTTTTGGACGCGGCCTGCGTCAGCCTCGCGCCGCAGCGCACGGTCCGCGCGCTCAAAGCGCTCGCGGACTTCTCCGCGCGGCAGGACGAGGTCAACTCCAGCGCGCACCACATCGCCATGGACAATAAGCGCGGCAAGGCCTACCGCGAGGCGGCGAAGCTCCTCAACGCCGATCCGGAGGAGATCGCGATCGTCGAAAGCACCACGCACGGCCTGAACATCGCCGCCTGCGGCATTGAGCTGACCGACGGCGACAACATCCTCACGACGAACCTGGAGTTTATTCAGGTCGCGCTGCCGTGGTGCGTGATGCGCCGCGAAAAGAACATCGACATCCGCGTGGTCAAGACGGCGGACTCGCGCTTCACCGCCGCGGACTTTGAAGCGGCGTGTGACGAGAAAACGCGCATCATCGTGCTCTCGTCCGTCGAATGGTGCAACGGCTGGCGCATGGACCTTGCCGAGATCGGCGAGATGTGCCAAAAACGCGGCATCTACCTCGTCGTGGACGCCGTGCAGGAGCTCGGCGTCAACAAGCTCGACACAAAATCGTTCCACGTCGACATCCTGACCGCGGGTGGCCACAAGTGGCTCAACTCGCCGTTCGGCGCGGGCGTGCTGTACATCAATAAGGATACGCTGCCGAAGATCAGGAGCGTCTACCACGGCTACCTCAACACCAAGACGCCCGAGGGCGGCTGGGGCGCGTACTGGGAGAACCCCGCGGCGCCGTCCGTCAGCGACTGGGACTTCGACCTGACCGCGCGCAAGTTTGAGATCGGCGGCACGTCGAATTACCCCGGCGCGATCGCGCTCGGCGAGTCGCTCGAGCTTGTCAACGAGCTCGGCATCGAGAACATCGAGGCCTACGTGTCCGCACTCTCCGGCTACTGCATGGACGAGCTCGAGAAGATCGGCGCGACGCTGATTACGCACCGCGACCCGGGCCGCCGCGCGGGCATCGTGATTGCGCGGCTGTATGCGGACCTTGCCGCCGAGCGCGCGGTTCATCAGGCGCTGCAGGAGCGCAACGTGTTCGTGGCGCTGCGCTTTACCGACTATATCGGAGGCTTCCGCATCTCGTGCCAATACTTCAACAACCGCGCGGACATCGACCGCCTGGTCGAGGAGATGAAGCGCTGCATCGCCGAGATCGGCCGTAAACCCGACTACCATCAGTAAGGAGGCGCGCATGGGCAAGCTGAACCTGACCTCGAGCATTACGTTCCTGTATTTTCGCGACCTGGCCGCGGCCAAGCCGTTCTTTACGGACGTGCTGGGTCTTGAAATCGCTTTTGATCCCGGCTGGGCGTGCGTGTACCGCCTCGGGGAAAAGTCGTTCCTCGGCGCCGTGGACAGCGCGGAAGGGTCGATAAAGGTCGAATCGCACGACGGCGTGCTGGTCAGCCTGACGGTCGATAACGTCGAGGAGTCGCACGCGCACGTAAAGAGCTGCGGCTACGGCGCGTCGGACATCAAGTTCATCAAGGACATTGCGCTCAAATCCTTCTTCTTCACGGGCCCGGAGGGGTACCGGTTCGAGGTGGAGCAGTTTACGAGCGGCGAGCTTGCCGAGCTGTTTTAACGGCAAAGGGCGCGGACGGGACATGGCGCTGATGCATAAGAGGATCGGGATTTTACTGTTTGAGACCGCGGGCGAACGGCTGTGCGGCGACCCCGGCATGCCGGGCACGTTCGATTTTCCCGTCGAGTACGGCGTGGTGCGCGGCAGCTACCGCGACCTTGTGGAGGGCTCGGACGCCGCGCGCGAAAACCTCTGCGCGGCGGCCGCGGAGCTCGCGCGGCGCGGCGTGTCGGCCATCGCGGGGGACTGCGGGCTGATGGCGCTCTATCAGAGAGAGATTGCGGCCGCCGCAAACGTGCCGGTGCTTGTCTCGTCGCTGCTGCTTGCGCCGCTCGCGCTGTCCCTGCTCGCGGACGGGAAAAAGCTCGGCATCGTTACGGGGCATTCCGCGCTGCTGCTGCCAAGGCATCTTGCCGCGGCGGGCGTCGACGAAGCGCGGACCGTCATCTGCGGCATGGAAACGCGGCCGCACTTCTGCGGCGTCGTGATCGAAGGCACGGTCAGGCCGCGGGCCGACGAGATGCGGCGCGACGCAATCAGCGCCGTCTCGGACATGTTGCTAAAGCACCCGGACGTCGGCGCGGTCCTGCTCGAGTGCAGCAACCTTGCCGCGTTCGGCCGCGATATAGCGGACGCGTTCGGGTTGCCGGTGTTTGACATGAACACGGCGGCGCAGTTCCTCTGGGACGCGTTGGAGCGGCCCTGCTATCGCGACGCCGGGACCAAGGCCGCGGCGTGCGGATACTGACAGACCGACTGACGGTCGATAACGTCGAGGAGTCGCACGCGCACGTAATAGACCGAGTTTCCTGGTTCTACGTTCTATTTTACAGACAGGGGGTGAGGCGATACCATGCATTTTCTGGAGTATGAAACCTGGCGCTTAAAGAAGGACATCGACCCCACGGCGTACGACAAAATTATTCGCGACTGGTTCAAGTTCCTCAAGGACAACTACGAGCGGCTGTTCCCGGAGTGGATCGGCGCCAAGTACTACCGGCAGACCGACCGCGACGGCAACCCGACGGGCGTGTTCATCATGGTGTTCGAGTACGAGTCGATTGAAAAGCACCATGCGTACAAGGAGCGCCGCAAGAACTGGGACGGGCCGTACGAGGCGTACAAGGCGGTGGACCCGTACCAGGAGTTCTTCGACCTGGCGACGACGACTACGGAATACTGGCAGCCCCAAAAAGAGGATCTTTGGTTCGACTGCGACGAAAACGGCCGGACCTGATTAAATCATACGAGGAGGAACGATTCATGAAGAAATTCGCAGCTTTGTTTCTGGCGATTCTGATGATCGCATCGCTTGCAGCCTGCAGCAGCGCGCCGTCGGCCGGCGGTACGGAGGCTGCCGCGACGGAGGCCACCGCGGCGCCGGACAGCGGTACCGCAACCGAGGCCGCCGCCCCGGCCAAGGACACGCTGATCATCGGCCAGTACGGCGACACGCCCAACTTCGACACGCATGACAATCTCAACGACAACGGCATGCGCATCAACATGGTGATCTACGATCCGCTCGTACGCATGGATAACACGACCTACGAGATCCATCCGTGCGTCGCCGAGAGCTGGCAGATCTCCACCGACGGCAAGGAGTACACGTTTAAGATCAAGGCGGGCATCAAGTTCAACGACGGCACCGATTTGACGCTTGACGACGTGCTCTTCTCGCTGCAGCGCGGCATGGAAATGCCCATGGCGGTCCCGAGCTTTGCGCGCGTGACCGGTGTGACCGCTGTCGGCACTGACTCCGTCAAGATCACGCTGGACGGCCCGTATCCGGAGTTCCTGTTCGCCATGGCGCTGCCGACGGCCGGTATTATGAGCAAGGCCGCCTATGAGACGCTCGGCCAGGAGAAGTTCCTCGAAGCCCCCGTCACGACCGGCCCGTACATGGTCAAGGAGTGGAAGGTCGGCGAGAAGGTCGTGCTCGAGGCCAACCCGTACTATCACGAGGGCGAACCCGCGATCAAGCACGTCGAATGGGTCGTGATCGCCGATCCGAACTCCGCGGTGCTCAGCCTCGAGTCGGGCGACATCGACGCGTATGTGGACGTGACGCAGTCGAGCTTCAGCCGCATCCGCGACAACAAGGACCTCGCGCTGTATGTCGCGCCCGCGTTTGGCTTCAGCTGCGTGGTCATCAACACGGCCAAGGCGCCGTTTGACAACGTCGTGGCCCGCCAGGCGCTGGCCCACGCGATCGATAAGGACGCGATCCTCAACGGCATCCTCGACGGCAACGGCACGATCACCGACACGTTCGCTCTGCCCACCTACCTGGGCTTTACGGACAAGGTTACGAAGTACGACTACAACCTCGATACCGCCAAGTCGCTGTTTGAGCAGGCGGGCGTGACAGAGGGGACGGAAATCAGTATAATTGTAACGAACGCCCAGCAGTCCAAGGTCGCGCAGGTCGTGCAGAACTCGCTCTCCGAGATCGGCATCACGGCCAGCATCCAGCAGCTCGAGCGCTCGGCATATGACGACGCCTGCCTCAACGGCAACGCGAACCTGATGGTCGACTGCTTTACGTACACCGCGCCGACGATCGACGAGGCCATCTACGGCGGCCTGCACTCCTCGCAGATCGGCATCTGCAACCACAGCATGTGGAACGATCCGGCCACCGACGAGCTGTTCGAGCGGGCCCGCGCCAGCACGGACAACAACGAACGCGCCGCGATCTACAACGAGCTTCTGATCAAGATCAGCAACGACGTGCCGATCATCCCGACGATCTTCACGACGAAGAACATCGCGGCCAAGGCGGGCCTCACCGGCGTGTCCGCCAACCCCTGGAGCTTCTACAACCTGTTTGACTTTGGCTGGTAAGCCGTTGCTCTAGAGTCTCTCCTGGACGGGCGAACGCGGGGCGGCCGACAAAGCGCCGCCTCGCGTTCGCCTTAAAAAACGAATCCCCGGACCGGCGCCGCCGCGCCCAACGCTACTGCCTGCGGAAACGGAGACGGAATATGTTCAAATACGTGCTCAAACGACTGCTTCTGATGGTTCCCGTCATCATCGGCATCAGCTTTATCATCTTTTCCATCATGAGCTTTATGCCGGGCAATCCCGCGCGGCTGCTGCTCGGCCAAAAGGCGACGGCCGAGGCGCTCGAGGAACTCAACGAGAAGCTGGGGCTCAACGACCCCTTCCTGGTCCGATATGTCAACTACGTCGGCGACGCGGCGGCGGGCGACTTCGGCACGTCCTACCGCACGGGCCGGCCGGTGACGACGGAGATCATCGACCGCTTTCCCACCACGCTCAAGCTCGCGATCTTCAGCGTGCTCATCGCGGTGCTCATCGGTCTGCCGCTCGGCATCGTGTCGGCGGTGAAGCAGTACTCGTGGATCGACAACGTCAACACGGTGCTGGGGCTCGGGTTCATCTCGATCCCGCCGTTCTGGCTGGGCCTGCTGCTGATCATGTTCTTCGCGGTCAAGCTGCGCATATTGCCGGCGTTTGGGTCGGACACGCTCGCGCATTTTATATTGCCCGCGCTGACGA
>CAZKGE010000028.1:6182-14639 GCA_964552065.1 uncultured Oscillospiraceae bacterium
ACCAGGAGTTCTTCGACCTGGAGACGACGACGACGGAGTACTGGCAGCCGCAAAAAGAGGATCTTTATCCTCCCCGCGCTGACGAGCTCGGCTTGCACGTTCGCCACGGTGCTGCGCATGACGCGCTCGACGATGCTCGAGGTCATCCGGCAGGACTATGTCACGACCGCGTACGCCAAGGGCGCGGCAAAGCGCCGCGTGATCTTCTACCACTGCCTTCGTAACGCGCTGATCCCGCTCATCACCGTGGTGGGCGTCAACTTCGGCGGCATGCTCGGCGGCTCGATCATCACCGAGTCCGTGTTCGGCATGTCGGGCATCGGCAACCTCCTCATCATGTCGATCCGCAGCAAGGACGTGCCCACGGTCATGGCGTGTACGCTGCTATTAGCGATCCTGTTCGGCGTAATCAACCTGATCGTGGACGTGATCTACGCCTATGTCGATCCGCGCATCAAGACGCAGTATGCCAAGCAGTAGGAGGGCGCCTATGAAACGTCAAACAAACCCGCCGGTGGCAAAACAAACGAAAAAACGGACCCAGCTCGGCATGATCTGGCACCAGCTCAAGAAAAACAAGCTTGCCATCATCGGACTGGTCATCATCATACTCATGATCGCGGCGTCGATCCTCGTCAGCGTATTTGTCAAATACGACGTGATCGTGCACCACGACCTCAAGAACAAGCTTCTGCCCGTCAGTCTCGAGCATCCGTTCGGCACGGACGGCTACGGGCGCGACCTGCTTATCCGCGTGATCTACGGCACGCGCATCTCGCTGTCGATCGCGTTCCTCTCGGTGCTTTTGTCGCTGCTGTTGGGCGGCGCGATCGGCGCGTTCTCCGGCTATTACGGCGGCAAGGTCGATATCGTCGTGATGCGGTTTATGGACATCCTCATGGCGATTCCGTCGATGCTGCTGGCCATCTGCATCGTGTCGGCGCTCGGAGTCGGCTTTGTCAACCTGCTCATCGCCATCACGATCTCGCTTGTGCCGCAGTTCGCGCTCATCGTGCGCTCATCGGTGCTGACGATCAAAAACTGCGAGTTCATCGAGGCCGCGCGCTGCGGCGGCGCGACCACGTACCGCATCATCGCGCGCCACATCCTGCCCAACGCCATGGGCCCGATCATCGTGCAGGCGACGCTCGCGCTCGGCGGCGTGATCCTGACGGCGGCCTCGCTGAGCTTTGTGGGATTGGGCATCCAGCCGCCCACGCCGGAATGGGGCGCGATCCTGACCGAGGGGCAGGAGTACATGCGCGACTGCCCGACGCTCGTGATCTTCCCGGGGCTGACCATCATGCTCTCGGTGCTGGCGTGCAATTTCCTCGGCGACGGCCTGCGCGACGCGCTGGACCCCAAGCTGAAGCAGTAGGAGACGCTTATGGAAAACAACGATATTCTGCTGGACGTCCAGCACCTCGAGGTAACGTACGATACCGAGGACGGCATCGTGCGCGCGGTCAACGACGTGTCGCTCTGCGTGCGCCGCGGCCAGACGGTCGGCGTCGTCGGCGAGACCGGCGCGGGCAAGACCACGACGGCAACGAGCATTCTGCGCCTTTTGCCGGAGCGCACGGGCAACATCCGCAAGGGGAGCATCCTGTTTCACGGTACGGACCTGCTTTCCCTGAACACGCACGAGATGCAGGCCATCCGCGGCGAAAAGATCTCGATGATCTTCCAGGACCCGATGAGCAGCTTAAACCCCGTGATTCGCATCGGCGACCAGATCGCCGAGGTGCTCGAGCTGCACGAGCGCATGCAGCATAAAAACGCCGTGCCGCGCGATCCGCGAAAGAATAAGCCCGCCGCCGCATCGCCAAGGAAGGTGCCGGAGCACATCGAGAACCGCGTCTGCGAAATCCTCGAGATGGTCGGAATCCCGCGCGAACGGCGCAACGAATACCCGCACCAGTTCTCGGGCGGAATGAAGCAGCGCGTCGTGATCGCCATGGCGCTGGTCTGCGAGCCGGAGCTTGTGATCGCGGACGAGCCGACCACCGCGCTCGACGTCACGATCCAGGCGCAGGTGCTCGAGATGATGGCGGAGCTTCGGCGAAAGCTCGACACGTCCATGATCCTGATCACGCACGACCTCGGCATCGTCGCCGAGTCCTGCGACACGGTCGCGATCATCTACGCCGGCGAGATCATCGAGTCCGGGCCCGTGGAGTGCATCTTCGACCGGAACCGCGCCCACCATCCGTACACCGTGGGCCTGTTCGGCTCCATTCCGCGGCTGGACGACACCTGCCCGCGGCTTAAGCCCATCGTCGGCCTGATGCCGGACCCCACGGACCTGCCGACAGGCTGCAGGTTCCATCCGCGCTGCGGGCACTGCATGGAGGCCTGCCGCGAGGCGAATCCCGCCGAAACGGTCCGGGGCGGGCACATGATCAAGTGCCACTTGTTCGGCGAGGGAGGGAACGGGAAATGAGCGATACGCTGGTCGAAACCAGGGAGCTTTGCAAGTATTTCAAGACGCCGCGGGGCCTGTTGCACGCGGTCGACGGCGTCAATCTGACGATCAAGCGCGGCACGACGCTCGGCGTCGTCGGCGAGTCCGGCTGCGGCAAGAGCACGCTCGGCCGATTGCTGCTGCGGCTTCTCGAACCCACCTCCGGCAGCATCTTATACGACGGCCGCGATATCTTAAAGTTCGGCCGCGCCGAGATGAAGCGGATGCGCATGAAGATGCAGATGATATTCCAGGACCCGTACGCGTCTTTAAACCCGCGCATGAGCGTCAGCCAGATTATCGCCGAGCCGATCATCGACAACCGCTTAATCCCCAATAAGGCGCAGATGGACGAGCGTGTGCGGGAGCTGATGGACATCGTGGGCCTCGCGCAGCGGTTTATCAACACCTACCCGCACGAGCTCGACGGCGGCCGCCGCCAGCGCATCGGCGTGGCGCGCGCGCTCTCCGTCAGCCCGGATTTCATCGTGTGCGACGAGCCGGTCTCCGCGCTCGACGTGTCGATTCAGGCGCAGATACTGAACCTGCTCATGGACCTGCAGGATAACATGGGCTTGACGTACGTGTTCATCACGCACGACCTGTCCGTCGTGAAGCATATCAGCGACGAGATTGTGGTCATGTACCTCGGGCAATGCGTCGAGCAGGTCAAGAGCAGCGAGCTGTTCAGCCGCCCGATGCACCCCTATACGCAGGCGCTGCTCTCGGCGATTCCGATTCCGGACCTGTCCACGCGCGGCCGCAAGCGGCAGATCCTCTCCGGCGAGATCAAGAGCCCGATCAATCCCGCGCCCGGCTGCCGGTTCTATCCGCGCTGCCCGCGCCGCTGCGAAAGATGCCTTGAGCCCGGCCCTGTGCTGAAGGAGATTGAGCCCGGGCATCTGGTGTCGTGCGTGCTGTACGAGTAGGAGCGGGGAAGGGGGGGTGCAGGGGTTTCACCCCTGCATCCGACCAAAGGGGGAAACCCCCTTTGGAAACCCAAGGAAAAAATTGAATGCAGCTATTTGGGTTTCCAAAGGGATGTGTCCCTTTGGCAGGGGTTGCGGGGACAGCGTCCCCGCTCCAAAGACCGTACTCAAAAGGCCGCCGTACCGGCGGTCTTTTTATATTCGGTTCCCCAATGCCCGAAAAGTGTGGTATATTAAGGAAAGCGATACGAAAGGGACTCCGTTCATTGTGAAGAAAATGACAATCGTGGTGATCGACGGCCAAGGTGGAGGGATCGGCGCGCAGCTGATCGAAGGCATCCGCCAGGGCGCGCCGGGGGCGGAGATCCTCGCGGTGGGCACGAACAGGGCGGCGACGAGCTCGATGCTCAAGGCCGGCGCGGCGCGCGGCGCGACAGGCGAGAACGCGGTCGTCGTCAACAGCCGGCATGCGGACGTGATTGTGGGCCCGATCGGCATCGTGGTTGCGGATTCGATGCTCGGCGAGATTTCGGCGGCGATGGCGGCGGCTGTGGGGCGGAGCGCGGCGCGAAAGCTATTGATTCCGATCAATCTTTGCAACAACGTCGTGGTCGGCGCGTCGGCGATCCCGATCAAGGAACTGATCGCGCAGGCGGTCGCCGAGGTGCGGCGGTACTGCGCGGAACCGGAGGACGACGGCTGACGGCATGGACAGGCAGATGATTCGGTCGTTTTTCGACCAGATCGCGCCCGCTTGGGACACACACCGCCCGCCGGACGCGGGCAGGATCGGGCGGATTCTTGATGTTGCGGACATTGTGCCGAACGTTACGGTGCTCGACGTGGCGTGCGGCACGGGCGTGCTGTTCCCATATTATATAGAGCGCGGCGTTTCCCATATCACCGGCGTCGACCTGTCCGCGAACATGCTCGCGCAGGCTGAAAAGAAGTGTTCCGACCCGCGCGTAACGCTCCTCTGCGGCGACGCGGAAACGCTGCCGCTCGGGCCGCACGACCGCTGCGTGATGTTCAACGCGTTCCCGCATTTCCCGGAGCCTGCGGCGATCCTGACCGCGCTTTCGGCCGCGCTCAAGATCGGCGGGCGGCTGACGATCGCGCACGGCGAGGGCCGGGCGGCGATCAACGCGCGCCACGGCGGAAGCGCGCAGTCGGTCTCGCGGGAGCTGATGCCGGCCGGGGAGCTGGCCGGGCTGTTCCCCGCAGCGCTGTGCGTGGACGCGGTGCTCGACACGGACGAAGTGTACCTCGTTTCCGGCGTGCGCCGCGCCTAGCGGCGCTTGACGCGGCGGCGCGAGCCGCATATACTAAGATTTGACCGCTCGTCACGAAGGCGGGCGGCGGAAATTGGTCACGAACGACTGACGGCCACGAAGGCGGGACCCGGCGCAGCCGGGCATGTTTTCGTGGCCGCATTGTGTATATGGGAGGGTATTATGAATCGAACCAGGAAGATGGTCCTGACGGCGCTGTGCGTCGCCCTCGGCGTCGTGCTGCCGCTGGCGTTCCACCAAATCCCCAACGCGGGCAGCATATTTCTGCCGATGCACATCCCGGTGCTGCTGTGCGGCCTTTTGTGCGGCTGGCAGTACGGCCTTGTCTGCGGCGCGCTGACGCCGCTTGCCGCGAGCCTCGTTACCGGCATGCCGCCCATGGCGTATCTGCCGGCCATGCTGTGCGAGTTGGCGGTTTACGGGCTTGTCAGCGGTCTTGCGATGCGGTTCATCCGCACGGGGAAGACGGCCGCGGACGTCTATCTCTCGCTGATTATCGCCATGCTGCTCGGGCGCGCGGCGTACGGCGCGCTGAACGCGCTGATTTTCCGCGCGGGCGCGTACTCGCTGCCGGTGTGGCTTTCCGCCGCGTTTGTCACCTGCCTGCCGGGCATCGCCATCCAGATCGCGCTGATCCCCGCACTTGTGCTCGCGCTGCAGCGCGCAAACGTCGCCGAGCGGCGCTATCCCGAAAAAGCGCGCGGCTAAGAGCCCGCGGGCCGCGCAAAAAAACGCGGCACACACCCCGGCGTAAGCCGGCTGCGGGCCCGCGGTCAAACGCTTTGCGGGCCGCTGTTTATTCGTTTGAAATTGGGTTCGCACGCAAAAGCAATCCAGTCGACTCTAAACCCGCTGTCGGACACCTCGCGGGCCGCGTTTTTGCCGTCCGGAACGGGGCTCACGCGCAATCAGTAACCAATCGGCGCTAAATCCGCGGGCACACGTCTCGTGGGGTGGCTTGCCTCACCCAACCGAAGTCGGGCCGCACATAACAGCAGGCCCATTCGCGCCCCGTCCGCCGCAGTGTCGCGGCTGGCCTTGCGCCGCCGCCCCGTCCGTCCCGTAGCGCCGCTTTGCCCACGTTTCCCGCGCCGCCCCTTTGCACAAATAAAAAAGCGCCCCCTGCAAACCGCAATAATGGGTTTGCAGACAGGGCGCCTCGCGGAAAGCGTCCGCGATACCCTTGGTCCGGGGCAGGGATCGAGCCGGGAATGCGCGGCGTTAGACGCTGACGAGGTAGTCGAGCTTCATCAGCTCCGGATGGTCGCGCATGATCTGATCGACGATCAGCTTGGCGCGCACGCAGACGCGCTCGATATGCGCGCGGTCCGGCACGACAAACTGGATGAACGCCTTGAATATGATGTCCGGGATGTCGTCGGACAGCTCGTGGAGCTGCGGGAAGTGCATCAGCGCGCGCTCGACGCTCGGGCCCAGGCAGTTGCCGTAGAAGAGCGCGTCGGCCTCGTTCATGCCGTTATCGTAGATCTTCATGATCGCATCGATCGTCTTGGTGCCGGACTGCATGATGGCCTCGAGCAGGATGTCGGCGTCGAGCATGTCTTTGTAGAAGTTGACGTAGTTGGGCGAGCAGAGGATCCGGTTGTAAAAGCGCATGATCACGCAGCTGTGCAGCACCGGGTCGCTGCTCTCGGCGAAGTATTGGTTCGTATAGCGGGGGAGCTGCATCAGGAGGTTCTGCAGGTATGCAAACGCGAGGTTCCTCTTGTTGCCGAAATGGTACTCGACCAGGCCGAGGCTGACGTCCGCTTCGGCCGCGATCTGCCGCATAGAGGTCTTATAATACCCCTGCTCCAAAAACAGTCGGACCGACGTGCGCAGAATCATATCTTTTTTCGATATGGCTGACTCCATGGTTGCCTCCGATGTCAATGCTGCGATGGGCCCGGTCCACCGCGATTTTTGCTGACTTTCAACCTAAAACTGCATCTCGTCGCCGCGCTCGATCAGGAACGTGACCGGCCGCAGGCCGTCCGGGCAGCAGCAGACCCATTTGTACTCGTCCTTCGTGTACGGCGCGAACGTGCCGCCGCGGCTGATGGCCAGGCAGCTCGGCCAGATGGTTTGCCACGCCTCCGCGCAGAAGCCCTTGGGGCAGGCGAGGAAGCCGTCGGCGTCGAACACCTGTCCGTCTGTGAACATGCCGCACGGGGCGAGAGAGTCCGGGTCGGAGAGGTATTCCTTGGCAAGGTCGGGGTAGATCGCCCTGCGCAGCACCGTAATTTTGACGCGATACATTTTGCCCATGGTAAGTTTCCTTTCAAAACGCTAGAATTCTTGCCGGATTGTCGACCGTTATCCGGCGGATCGCATAGTCCGACACGTTGCCGTAGGTTTTCAGCGTGGGGATGACGAACGTGGTCAGCCGCATGTAGCCCAAAGCGCCGCCGCGGCGCAGCATGTTGCGGCCGCACACGTCGTTGCCGAGCACGATCTGGCCCGCGTAGCCGTCGTTGATCAGCGCCCACAACCCCGCCATGTGGCCCATGTCGCCGATTCGGAAGCGCCCCATGGTCTCAAACCCCAGGGGGTTGCAGAACTCGAACGAGAGGTTGACGCCCGTGTCGAGCATGCGCCGCGCCATCGTCGTGTCGACGCGGTACAGCTCCGGCGCGTAGATCAGCTCCCGGAACGAGCGCGGCCGCTCCTCGACGTTCGTGTGCGCCATCACGATTTTAGTCGGGTCCGCGCCCTCCTCCTTGAGGATGTTGATGACCTCGATGCGCTGGCCGCCCGCCTTGTTGCACGGGTGGATCGTCAGCGGGATGCCGGTCTCGGCGGAGAGCTGCGCCGCCGCACGTAGCGCGTTCTCCTCCATTTGGTTGAGGTCCTCGAGCGCGATCTTGATGCTGCCGGGCAGGATGTCCGTGTCCTGCACGCCGCGCTCGATCTCGCGTTTCATGTGCGCGCGGTAGTCGGCGATTTCAAGGTTGCGGAACCGCTCCGGCCACGAATCCCACGTGTAGAAGCCCGTGGACACGATCACGTGCGCGCCGGAGCGCTGTGCGATGCGCCGGATCATCTCGGTGTCGAGCTGGATGCCGGGCGCGCTGACCTCGACGATCGTCTTGCCGCCGGTCTTTAAAAAGTCCTCGACCTCGCCGACCATGACGTCCTCGTCGTCCTGCCGCATGGCGTCCCAACAGAGGATGGAGTTCTTCTGGATCATGCCGATGTTCTCGAGGCAGAGCTTGTCGCCCGCGCACAGCGGCAGCGCTGTGGGGGGCATACCGCTGTTGAGGCGGCGCGCAAGCACGTCGCCCTGGAACGTGATGTGCTCGTGCATGCTGGTAAAGCCCAGCTCGGCGGGCGAAACGTCGCCCAGTACGGTCCTTGCCTTCTTTTCGCTCATGGCCGTCACACCTCCAAAGAAAGAACCCGCGCCGGGTTTTGATAGAACATTTTCCTGAGCGCATAGTCGGACACGGCGGCCGTGTCGCGCAGCATCGGCAGCGTGTACCACAGCATGCGGCAGAAGCCCTCGCCGCCCGTGCGCCGCAGCATGATCTTGCCGCAGCAGTCGTTGCCGAGCACGATCTGCCCTGCGTAGCCCGCGTTGATCACGGACACGAGGCCGGACATCTCCGCCCAGTCGCCCGCGTCGTACTCGCCGAGCAGTTCGAGGCTGAAGTCGTTTAAAAACTCCTTGCTGATGGTGCAGCCCATGTCGAGCATGCGCAGCGCCGTCTCGGTGTTGACGCGGTATTGCTCGGGGTGCCGGATCGCCGTGGCAAAGTCCGGTACGTCGGTG
>CAZKGE010000029.1:0-14491 GCA_964552065.1 uncultured Oscillospiraceae bacterium
AGGCGAACACGACCTCGGTGCCTTCGGTGTACCAGCCGCTCATCTTGGTCTTGATGTCATCGCCAGGGCCGAACGAGCCGCAGTACCAGTACTTGAGCTCGATCTGGTCCACGATGCCAAGCTCCTTGGCCGCGTCGTTGACGCCCTGCACATAGCCGTAGCCGAAGCGGACGACGGCGGGGACCGCCATGCCGCCCAAAAAGCCCAGCTTCGTGTAGCCGTCCTTGACCGCCGCGTAGCCGGCAAAGTAGCCGGCCTGCTCCTCCTGATAGGTGATCAGCGCGGTGTTGGCGGTCGGCGCGGTGGACATATCGCCCAGCGCAACGTCGAGCACGAGGAAGTTGACGTCCGGATAATCGCCCTGCACGGTCGCGATGGCGTTGGCGAACATGTAGCCGGGGCAGACCACGACTTTTGCGCCCTTCTTGACCGCGTTCTTGATGGTCTCTACGCGCGCTTCGTCGCTGTCCTCGGACGGACGGTAGTAGTTGTAGGTCTTGCCGGCGGCCTTGGCGAAGGCTTCCACGCCCTCCCAGGCGCCCTGGTTGAAGGACTTGTCGTCAATATTGCCGACGTCGGTGACCAGCGCGATTTCGTAGGTCTCCTTAGGAGCGCAGGCGGAGAAAGCCGCGAGCACAAAGACCAACGACAGCACGATAGCGAGTGTCTTTTTCATTCTATATTCCTCCTGTATAATTTGCCGTGGCGCTTCACAGCATGAAAATATTGTAACATATCGCTCGAAATATTGAAAGATCAACAAATCAAAATGCCGTCGCAATTTTTGATGCGGTCTGTTTTTGCCGGCCCCGCGCGAAACGAAATTTTCGGACGGTTTTCGCGGCTTTTCGTGCGGCGGGCGGCGGCCGCGGCCGGGCGTAAATTCCTTCGAAATTTGGGTTGACTTTCTTTTGACCGCTCGCGTATAATATGCCTTGGCGTCTTCCTGCAGGAATTAGGAAGCTTCGCTCAAGAGGGGAGGGATAAAGGATGGAAATTCGGGTCGGTGAAAACGAATCCCTGGAAAGCGCATTAAAGAGGTTTAAGAGGAAATGCGCTCGTTCCGGCGTCTTGGCGGAGGTTCGTCGTCGTGAGCATTATGAAAAGCCCAGCGTGAAGCGCAAGAAGAAGGCCGAGGCCGCAAGGAAGCGGAAGTATTGATCGACACACAGCCCGGACCCGCTGCGGCCCGGGCTCTTTTTTTGTGTGCGCGCGCATATTCTGCCGATAGGGGGCGATTTATATGTTCGAGCGCACGACGTACTGCGAGCTGCGCCGCAAGGAGGTCATCAATATCTGCGACGGCGCGTGCCTTGGGCGCATCTGCGACCTGGAGCTGGACGCGTGCTCCGGCCAGCTGCTCGCGCTCATCGTGCCGGGGCCGCCGCGCTGCTGGGGATTGCTGCCGGGCAACGAGGAGCTCGTCATCCCGTTCTGCAAGATCAAAAAACTGGGGGCGGACGTAATTTTGGTAGAAATCCCCCCAAAGCCGTGATATAATACATAAAATTGCAATATCCGCTCTCATTGCCTTACCGATGACATGGACAGGAGGATTTTTGATGGGCAAATCCGGGAAGAAGAGCCTTTGGCAGATTTTCGTCGGCAAATGGAACCTTCACACGGTGATCGCCGTCGCGGTCGGCGCGGTCGTATACGGGCTGCTTGCGGCCTTTGCGGAGGTCCCGATCCTGACAAACCAGCACCTTGCGTTGGCCATGATCGTGCCGGTGCTGATGGCCGCGCTGTACGGGCCGTCGCAGACGATGGTCGCGATGTTTTTCGGGTACTTCATCGGCGCGTTGATCGATCAGTCCGGCCTGTTTGTCGACTGGGCGGTCGGCGGCGCGTTTTTGGGCCTGTTCGTCGCGCTTTTGCCGTACTACGGCTCGCATGTCCGGCGCGGCGTGTTTACGCCGAAGCACGCGGTGATCTACGCGCTCTGCTGCATCCTGGGCAACGCGATCGCGTTCGGCCTCATCACGCCGCTGTTCAACGCGGTCGTGTACGGCACCGAGCTGGAGATCACGTTCCTCGAACACATCTATCCGGGCGGCTTCCCGAACACCGCCGTGCTCGTCACTCTCGGCATCCCGCTTTTGATCGTGCTGGCGAACGCGTTTAAAAAGCGCCGGGCGTAACGGGTTCGGCATGCGGTACGGGCTGCTGTTTCGATTCCGGCAGCTTTTGGCGCTGCTGCGGCTGTATGACGATCCGTCGTTCAATGCGGAGGTTGCGCGCAGGCAGGGCGCGACGGTCGGCAAAACGTGGCGATCTGTCATAGTTTCGTGGACGCAAACCACTGCGTTTTGCTCACGATCGGCGACGACGTGGCGATCGCCGGCGCGACGCTGCTCATGCACGACGCAAGCTGCGGCCGCGCCCTCGGATACGGCAAGGTCGGCCGCGTGACGATCGGCGACGACGTGTCCGTCGGGACCGGCGCGATCATACTCCCGAACGTGACCATCGGCAGCCGCGTCGTCATCGGCGCGGGCGCGGTCGTGGCGCGGGATATTCCGGACAACAGCGTCGCCGTGGGAAACCGCACGCGCGTGGTCGGCTCGTACGACGAGTTTGTGGAGAAGCACCGGCAGGCGCTGGAGCGCGGGCCGCGCTTCGAGACGCGGGCGGTCAATATGACGCCGGGGGAAAAAGCGGAGCTGGTTAAGCGGCTGGAGCACACGATGGGCTATGTCCGCTGAAATGCGTCAATCCTTATCGGGCGGGCCCATCCGCGGGCCCGCCCGTTTTTTTGCCGCGCGGCGGGAATTTTGCGTTGACGCGCGCGCGCGTATCCGCTACAATATTGGCGAAAACCTTATATCGCCTTATCAAGAGCGGCTGAGGGAACGGCCCGATGAAGCCCGGCAACCTGCCAAAAAGCGTGCAAGGTGCCAATTCCGGCGGCGCGAATGCGCTGAAAGATGAGCGATCAATCCGAAAGTTGTGACCTCATCGGGATATGGGGTTATTTTTGTTTTGGAGGAATTCTTATGGGGATCAAGAGGACTTTGTTTACGTCGGAGTCCGTCGCGGAGGGGCATCCGGACAAGGTCTGCGACTGCATCAGCGACGCGGTGCTCGACGAGATGCTGCGCTCGGACCCGGGCTCGCGCGTGGCCTGCGAGTGCGCGGCCACGACGGGCCTCGTGCTCGTAATGGGCGAGGTCACGACGGAGTGCTACGTCGACATCCCGAAGCTCGTGCGCGAGGTCGTGGGCGGCATCGGCTACGACAAGCCCGAGTACGGCTTCGACGCGCACACGCTCGCGGTCATCACCGCGATCAACGGCCAGTCGCCGGACATCGCGCTCGGCGTGGACCGGGCGCTCGAAGCCAAATCCGGCGAGGACGACGACGCGTTTTCTACGGGCGCGGGCGATCAGGGCATGATGTTCGGCTTTGCGTGCGACGAGACGGAGGAGCTCATGCCGCTGCCGATCTCGCTGGCGCACGAGCTGACCGCGGCGCTTTCGAAGGCGCGCAGGTCGGGCGCCATCCCGTACCTTCGGCCGGACGGCAAGGGCCAGGTCACGATCGAGTACGAGGACGGCGTTCCCGTCCGCGTGGACACGGTCGTCCTTTCCGCGCAGCACGACGACGTGGATATCGAGCTTCTGCGGCGCGACGTGCTCGAGCGCGTGATCCTGCCCGCGATACCGCAGAACCTGTTTGACGAGAAAACGCGCGTGTTCGTCAACCCCACGGGCCGGTTCGTACTCGGCGGCCCGCAGGGCGACTCCGGCCTGACCGGCCGCAAGATCATCGTCGACACCTACGGCGGGTACGCGCGGCACGGCGGCGGCTGCTTCTCGGGCAAGGACCCCACGAAGGTCGACCGCAGCGCCGCGTATATGGCCCGATACGCGGCCAAGAACGTCGTCGCGGCGGGGCTGGCGAAGAAGTGCGAGATCCAGCTCGCGTACGCCATCGGCGTGGCTAAGCCCGTCTCGGTCCTCGTCGACACGTTCGGCACGGGCGCGCGGTCCGACGAAAAGCTGCTTTCGGCCGTCGAGTGCGTGTTCGACTTCCGCCCCGCGGCGATTATCGCGGAGCTCGGGTTGCGCCGCCCGCTGTACCGGCAAACGGCGGCCTACGGCCACTTCGGCAAGAACGCGGCGAACCTGCCGTGGGAGCAGACGGACCGGACGGACGCGCTGCTTCGCGCGTTGCGCTGAGAAGGGGACGATCGGAGGTGGTTTGACTAACGGCTTCGGGTTTCATTCGATAGAACGGGAGGTGCGGGGAGCATGCGGGAGAATCGACCGGCAGGGCGCGCCTTGCGTGCACGCGCGCTGATCGCGCTGCTGCTGGCCGCGGCGCTGCTGGGGCTTTTGTACGCGGTCTGTCCGGTGCGCTTTGAGACCAACGACGACACCGCGCTGATGCAGATCGTCTCCGGCGCGCGCACGGGCGAGCCGCATTCGTACGACGTGTACAACAACGTCTGCTACTCTGCGCCGCTCGCGCTGCTGTACCGGCTGATGGACGGCGTGCCGTTCTACACGCTCATGCAGCTTTTTCTGATCGCCGTCTCGGTGTTCGTGCTGTTTTCCGCCGCGCTCGACGCGCTGGACGGCCGCGGCCGGCTTGGCGTTGCCGCGTTTACCGCGCTGCTTGCCGCGTCGTTTCTGGCGGTATACGCGTACGCCGCCGTGATCCTGCAATATTCCGTGACCGCGGCGTTCTGCGGCGCGGCCGCCTGCGCGCGGCTCTATGCGCCCGCGCGCGGCGGACGGGTTTTGCGCGCGCTCAATTCTATTGCCGCCGTGTCGCTAGCGCTGATGAGCTTTCTGCTGCGCGCGGAGACGGGCGCGGTCACGCTGCTGTTCCTTTTGGTTGCGATGCTGCTGCGATTGCCCGGGAAACCGGAGCCGGAGGCGGAGCGGGCGGAAGCGGTGGCGGGGCAGGGTAAGGTGGCCGGCCCGCGCGGCGTTCGCCGCGCAAAGCTTGCCGCGCCGCTTGCGTTTTTGCTTGCGCTGGGACTGTGCGGAGGCGCGGCGCTCGTGCAGCGCGCCTATGAAAGCGCGCACGTGCCCGCAGATTATGCGGCGTTCAACCGCGCGCGCACCGCGTTCAACGACTACGCGCATCCGTCGTACGACGACGATCCGGCGCTGTACGCGTCGGTCGGCTGGCCGAAGGAGCTTGCCGCGCTCACGGACGAGTGGTTTTTGATGGACGGGCGCATCGACGCGCAATCGCTCTCGACGATTGCAAGCGCATCGGACATGCCCGCTTTTTCGCTGTCCGGCGCGGTCAAAACATTCGTCGGCGGGATCACGGGCACAAACCTGGCCAGAAACGCGCTGCTCGCCGCCCTGGCGCTGCTCGCGCTCGCGTTTATCACGGGCGTGCTGAACGGGGACGGGCGGCGCTCGCTTGGCGCGCTGCTCGTCGCGGCGTCGTTTTTCGGCTGCGTGCTGTACCTGTGCGCGCGCGGCCGCTTCCCGCTGCGCAGCCTGTACGTCTGCGCGTTCCCCGCGTGCGCGCTGTCGCTTGCGCTGATCGCGGAAGGCGGGAAAGCGATGGGGAAGGCGGCAAAAGGGGTCTCGGCCGCGCTGACGGCGGCCGTGCTGTGCGCGGTCGCGTTCGTCGGGCTCTCGACGGCAAAGCACGTCTGCGCGTTGGCCAACTTCAGCGAGACCGCGGCGTTTACCGCGCAAAACGAGGCGCTCGATGCGTACGTATCCGCGCGGCCGGACGGCGTGTTCGTCACCGCCGTGTCGCTCACGCACCCGGGCGACCCGTTCGCGCGCGGCGGCGGTGAAGCGCCGGTCAACCGCTTCTTCTGGGGCGGCTGGTACCGATACACGCCGATGTTCGATGCGCAGCTTGCCGCAAACGGGCTTTCGGAGCTGACCGCCGCGCAGTTCTACGACGCGCGCGTGTACTATGTGTCCGCGTCGGACGAATTGCCGCGGCTTTTGCTGGACTACCTTACAAGCGAATACGGGCAAACGCGCATGGAAGCTGTTGATGCGACGGGGGACGGCTTCACCGTATACCGGTTTACGCACAAAATCGGCTGAATGCACGTTTGATATTTCCCCGGAACTATTGTAGAATACGCTCATGGAATCAAGACAAAAAAGGAAGCGCGCGTTTGCCGCCGTGTACTTTGCGCTCTCCGCGCTGTGCATGGCGTATTCGGCGTACCGCGTGATGCGCTTCGGCATGACGGGCGTCAAGCAGACCGTCGTGTCGATCGTGACCGTGGGCGTGACGCTGCTGCTGGGGGCGTATCTGTACGCGTCCACGCTCCCGACGCCCGAGGGGAAGCGCCGCGCGATGCGCCGCGTGCTGTTCGCGTTCTTCGCGTTCTATCTGGTCGGGCTGTTCGGCACGCTGTTCTTCGGCCGCGCCGAGCAGGGCGTCTCCTATGCCGAACGCCGCGCGTACTACGCGGCCAACTGGGACACGCAGACGAACTTTGTGCCGTTTCAAACGATCAGGCGCTATGTCGACGCGCTGAGCCGCAACGTGATCCCCAAGACCTCCGTGATGAACCTGCTCGGCAACGCCGTGCTCATGGCGCCGATGGCGTTCTTTCTGCCGTGCCTGTTCCCGTCGACGCGGCGGTTCTGGAAGTTTCTGCTGCTGATGGTGGCGTTCCTCGCGGCCATGGAGGCGCTGCAGCTCTTGCTGTGCATCGGCATCTGCGACGTGGACGACCTGATATTGAACCTGCTCGGCGCTTTGATCGTGTATATCTTCGTCAGCCTGCCGTTCGTGACCCGCGCGCTTCGGCGGCTGTATCTATGGAGCGAGGCGCCCGGCGCTCCCGCGCCCGATGGGGGAATGGACCTTGGCGCTAGGCTCGGCGCGCTCGCGGCCAAGTCCGCCGTTTCGGTCGGCATCAGCCTGCTGATTGGGTTTTTGCTCGGCCGCGAATCGATGTGCATCATCGCGCCCGTCGTGGCGCTGATCTCGCTCGGCACGGGGGCGCAGGATACGCTGCGCTCGAGCGCGGCGCGGCTGTTCGGCGTGCTGCTCGGCGCGTGCTTTGGCTGCGCGGCGGTATTGATCGGCCGCAACATCCCCATCTACGAGGAAGGGCTGTTCGTCGTCGTGCTGCCGTGCCTGCTGCTGTTCGCCATCTATCTGCTCAACGCGCTTAAGCTCCCCGAGACGGTGATTCCGGCAAGCGCCGTGATCCTGCTCGTGGGGCTGCAGATCGGCTCCGCCGAAGGCCAGGGGCTGCTGCATGCGGCCGGCCGCGCGCTTGACGCGCTGACCGGCGGCATCGTCGCGTTCTTCGTCAGCGTCACGCTCGCGCCCGGCGCGCACCAAAGCGCGGACGAGCACGAGGAGATCGGGATGTAGGGGAACGGGGAACGTTGAGGGCTCTGCCCTCAAACACCCGCCAAAGGAGGAAACCCCCTTTGGAAACCCAACAAAAAATGTGCCCAGCAGAATGGGATTCCAAAGGGACGCGTCCCTTTGGCGGTGGGGCCGCAGCCGAGCGCCGCCTGTGGCGGTTGAAGCGAGGTGTAGGCCTAGTGAGCGAGCGGAAGGCGGCGGCTTTAGCCGCAACGTACCGCGATCATTGCGAACTGTGGGACTGGAGGCGGAGCCTCCAACGTTCCCTTCGGCCGTTCCCCCTCTACGTTCCTTCTCCACCAGCGCGCCGGCCGCGCTTTTTTCATATTTTCCACAATCTTGGTTGGTCCCGGCCTGTCCAGCCGCCGCGGAACGTGGTATACTAGGATTCGATCGAATCCGACAAAATCCGAGGCGGCTATGAGGCAAAGGGTATTCGCAATCGTCACAATTGTTCTGCTGCTTTTGAGCGGCTGCGGCGCGCCCGCGGCGGCGCCGGCTCCGTCTGCGACCCCGGCGGCCGCGGCGGAGCGCGTCACGTTCGAACTTGCGCAGGGCGGCGCCGGGTCCGCGCCCGCGCCCACGATGCCGCCGACGCCCACGCCGACGGCCACGCCCGCGCCTATGCCCGAGCCCAAGATCAAGGACGCCTGGTATCAGCAGCGCAACGACGAGATCGCGGCGCTGCTTGTCCAGAACGGTTTCTGCGCAACGCGCGAGGAGGCCGACGCGCGCGTATCGAATATGGCGATCGACCCGGACAAGCCCATGGTCGCGCTGACGTTCGACGACGGGCCGACGCAGGGAGTGACGAACAAGATCCTCGACGCGCTCGAGCAGTGCAACGGCCGCGCGACGTTCTTCGTCGTCGGCACGCGGATTGCGGGCAGCGAGACCCTGCTCAAGCGCGCGGTGTCGCTCGGCTGCGAGATTGGCAGCCACACGTGGAACCACGACACGCTGACGGAGCTCTCGGGCGACGGCGCCGTGCAATCGCTGCAAAAGACGAACGACGCGGTGAAGGCCGCGTGCGGCTATACGGTGCGTTCGCTGCGCCCGCCCAAGGGCGAGAGCGATCCGTCGATCAAGCAGCTTGCGGGCTCGATGGGGCTCGCGCTCGTGTTCTGGAACCACAGCACGCACGATTACCGCATCGACTCGGCGGCAAAGATCGCGGGCAACGTGCAGTTTGATACGGAGGACAAAAAGGCGCTCGCCGACGGCGACATCATACTGCTGCACGATTTAAGAAAGCCCACCGCGGAGGCGGCGCCCGAGATCATACAATCGTTGACGGACGCGGGCTACCAGCTCGTGACGGTGCAGGAGCTATTGAACCTCTCGGCAGGCGGTTTTTCGCCCGGCAAATCGTATAAGCAGAAATAAACGTGGGGCCTGCCGCGCCGCGCGCTACAGCGCGACGGCCTGAGTGGCGATTCGTTCGGCAAAGGCCGCTAAGCAAAAATGAACGCGGAATGTGCCGCGCCTCGTTACAGCTCGCGGGCGGCTTTTCGCCCGGCAAATCGTACAAGCAAAAATTGACGCGGGATTCGCCGCGCCGCGCGCTACAGCGCGACGACCTGCGTGGCGATCCTCGCCGCAAACGCCGCGTCGTGCTCGATGAACACCATCGTGGGCGCGTAGAGGAGCAGCAGGTCCTCGATCTGCATGCGCGAGAGCACGTCCACGTAGTTGAGCGGTTCGTCCCAAAGATACAGGTGCGCGCGCTGGGAAAGGCTCCTGGCGAGCAGCACCTTTTTCTTCTGCCCCGCGGAATAGAGCGCCATGTCCTTCTCAAACTGGGCGCGCGGGAAATCGAGCTTCCTAAGGATCGTATAGAACAGCGTCAGGTCGACGCCGCATTCGCTGGCGTACGATTCCGCGCTGCCGGCAAGGAACGACGGGTCCTGCGGCAGGTACGAGATCACGAGGCCCGCGGCCGTCTCGACTGCCCCCGTGTGCGGCACGTCCTCGCCATTGAATAGCCGCAGCACGCTGCTCTTGCCGGAGCCGTTGGGGCCGGCGAGCGCGACGCGGCCGCCCTGCAAAACGTCGAAGCGCAAGGGCGGATTGACCGCGCGGCCGCCGTAGCGCACGACGAGGTCGCGGACGAGGACCAGCGCGTCCTTGTGGTGATGCAGCGGCCGGACGATGAGCGCGTCGTTGCGCTCGACGTTCTTCAGCAGACCGGCCTTCTCGTCGGCGGCGCGCTCCATGCGGTTCTCGATGGCCTTGCCGCGCTTCATCATCTTGGCGGCTTTGTGCCCAAGATACCCGCGGTCGCCCGCGCCGGTGCCGAACTTCTCGCTCTCCGCGCGCGCCGCAAAGAGGCTTGCGCGCTCGGCCGAGGCGCGCAGCGCGTCGATTTCGCGCCCGAGCCGCTCGTTCTCGGCGGTCTCGAACGACTCGCGCCGCCGGCGGTTCTCGTCCCAGGTCGCAAAGTTGCCGCGGAGAAGCTCGATGGAGCCGCGGTTGATCGACAGCACGTGGTCGATGCAGCCGTCGAGGAACGCGCGGTCGTGGGACACGAGTATGAAGCCGCTCTTTTTGGCAAGGTAGCGCGACACGGCGGCGCGCGTCTGGGCATCGAGGTGGTTGGTCGGTTCGTCGATCAAAAGGAACTGGTTCGGCTTACAAAACAGCGCCGCGAGCAGCGCCTTCGTCCCCTCGCCGGGACTGAGCGTCGAAAACGGCCGCCCGGCCGCGTCCTCCGAGATGCCGAGCAGGTTGAACTCGCGCCGGATCCGCCATTCGTCCGCGCCCGATATGCCTGCCGCGACGTCCTGGGCGGACAGCGACGCGTCCAAAACGGGGTACGGGAAATACTCGAAGCCCACGCCGGCGCTGATCGCGCCGCCAGCGTCGAGCTCCCCGGCAAGCAGCCGTAAAAACGTGGTCTTGCCGCGGCCGTTGCGGCCGACGAGGCCCAGCCGCCAGTTTGTGTCGAGCTGAAGCGAGACATGAGCGAATATCGGTTCGTAGCTGCCTTCGTAGGCAAACGTTAAATCCTGAACCTGGATGATCGACATACAAACCTCCAAAAACAAAGCGATCCGCGTTTTTCAAAGCAAGCCCCACGGGACGAGTCATTCGTTCCGCTCCGCAGGGCTTAAATTGTTGCTTTGAAACTAGCGAATCACGCGTGTTTCTCCGGTTCGTATGGTGTTTTTTACGGCGAGAACCGCCGCGCGCACATCATATCACAGTTTGCCCGCCTAGGCAAGGCCGCGGTAGGAATCCATGATGCCGCGGAACAGCTCCTTCGTCGTGGGCGGCGTGTAGCTGACCGCGTTGGCTCCGGCCGCGATCGTGCGCGCGATGGACTCCCCGGTCGGCCCGCCGGTGGCGATGATCGGCACGTCCGGAAAGTCGCGGCGGATGCACTCGACGACGTACGGCGTGCGGTCGGCCGCGGAGACGTTGAGAATGCGCGCGCCGGCCTCCAGCCTGCCGCGGATGTCCTGCTGCTCGTTGGGGACCGTCACGACGATCGGCACGTCGATGACCTGCCGCATCATGGCGATCGTCTCGTTCGTGGTCGGCGCGTTGACGACGACGCCCATCGCGCCCTCGGCCTCCGCGTCCTGGGCCAGCGCCGCCACGCGCGGGCCGCCCGTGATGCCGCCGCCGACGCCGCAGAAAACCGGGATGTAGCTGCACGCGATGATCGCGTCCGCAATCACCTGCTGCGGCGTGAACGGGTAGACGGCGAGCACCGCGTCGGCGTTGCAGTTGCGGATGATGGCAATGTCGGTCGTGAATATGAGGGACTTGATGCGCTTGCCCCAGATGACGATGCCGCTTGCCTGCCAGACCTCGTCGGGCAGCAGCACGAGGTGGCGTCTTAAATCCGTGGAGATGCGCGGGATCTTTTTTTCCATCGCCGTCAGCCTCCGTATTCAGATTGTAACCTCTTTATATTCTGCCTTTTGGCGGCGTTTCCCTGCGGTCAATCATGGCGGTTTCGTTAGGAATCTGAAAACAAATTGGATTTTTTTCCAAGCTAACGCACCCGCGCGTCAAACAATTCACGGATTCGCCATGTTCCGAACTGGGGCCTAATGCCGCGTTTATGGTATACTATTTCCGGGCGTCGGGAGCGGCAAATGCCAGGTCTCCCGAATTTTCCCAGCGACACAACGAAGAAAAAAATATCCGCCCCACGCAACCGGACGCGCTGTTATCGGGTGTTTTGGGTGGAAGAAAGGAAGCTTGATGGAAACGGAAGCATTGCAGTGCTTAGGCGAACCGATCGAGGGCGCGGAACAGCTGTTCCACACCTACGCGGACATGGTCTACCGGCTGGCATTCCTTCGCACCAGGAGCGGCGCCGACGCGGACGACATCACCATGGAGGTGTTTGTCCGCTGCCTTCGGTTCAAGCCCGTTTGGAAGGACCGCGAGCATCAGAAGGCCTGGCTGATCAGGGCCACGATCAACTGCACAAACACGCTTTTGACATCGGCCTGGCGCAGGCGCCGCGCGCCGGAGCGCGACGACGTGTTGACCGAGATGACGGACAACACGGACGTCTACGCCGCCGTGCTCGCGCTGCCCGAGAAATACCGTACCGTCGTGCATCTGTTCTACTACGAGGGGTACCGTGTTTCCGAGATCGCAACGCTGATGTCGGCCAACGAGTCCACTGTCAAATCCTGGCTCTTCCGCGCACGCGATATGCTGCGGGAACAGTTGAAAGGGGAGTATTTCAGTGTTTGAGGAGCAATATCGCCGTGACAATGAGAAGCTTCACGCTAAGGAGGCATTGTTCATGGAGATTCAGAAAAAAGTAACAGAGGAAGCGCAGAGCAGGACAAAGCGCAGCGCCGTCGTGCGCTACGGCAGCATCGCGGCGGCGTTCGTGCTCGTGGCGGGCAGCGTGCTCGGCATCGCGCTTTCGGGCGGGAACCGGAACGCGGCAAGCCCCCAGGCGCCGCTTGCGGCGGCGGAAAGCGCGCAGGCGGCCGACCAGGCGGCCGGAAACGCGGAGAGCGTTTCGATTCAGAACTATTCCGACCTGTACAACCTCATCCTCGGCATGCGCGACTACTACGGCGAGGGCTCGGCCAACTACGCCCGCGACGACGCGGTAGCCGGGGCGCCGGAGATGGCCGCGGCCGAGGAAGCGCCCATGGCGACCGACGGCGGTTCCACGCTCAAGGGCGAGGCGACCACCGCGACCGGCGCGGGCCCGGAATACTCCGGCACGAACGTGCAGGTAATGGGCGTGGACGAGGCGGACGTGGTCAAGACCGACGGTTCGTACATCTATTACCTTTCCGGCGGCAACCTCGTGATCGCCAAGGCCGACGGCGAGAAGACGCGTGTCGAGTCCGCGACGGAGTACTTCAACCAGGAGAACTGGTGGGGCTACTCGTCCGAGATGTTCATACTCGGCGACCGGCTCATGATCCTCACGCGCGGCTGGAACACCGTCTGGGTCGGCACCGCGAAGGAAGGCTACCAGATGGACCAGGACAAGACGGTCTCGGTCGTGTACGACATCAGCAACCGCAATAAGCCGGTGCTTGTGACGACGCTCGGCCAGAGCGGCTCGTACGTGTCCTCCCGCATGATCGGCGACTACGTGTACGTCGTGACGAGCCAGCAGGTCTACTCGGCCCTGCGCGACACGCCGTCGACCTACATCCCCGAGCTTGTCGTGAACGGCACCGCCAAGCCGATGCCGATCGACAGCATCTACCCGTACCCGGACCCGAAGACCCCGGTGTACACGGTGGTCAGCGCGTTCAACCTCAAGAACGGCACGGAGCACGCGTCCAGCCGCGCGACGCTCGGCGGCGCGGGCAGCGTCTACTGCAACTTAAATCATCTTTTGATCGCGGCGAGCGACTACACGGAGGACGTTTCCCCGATCGCGCCTGACAAGGACGGCAAGAACGTGCAGGTCACCAAGTCCACGACGAACACGCGGCTGATGCTGTTCGCGCTTGACGCCGGCAAGATCGAAAAACTCGCCTCGGCGACGGTGCCGGGCATGCTTCTCAACCAGTTCTCGATGGACGAATACAACGGCGCGTTCCGCGTCGTGACGACCGTCAACGAGTGGACGCAGCGCATCTTTACGGACGGCGTCGACACCTACGAGTACGACGACGACACCTACAACTGCCTGTATACGCTCTCCGGCAATCTCGAGATGCTCGGCAAGCTGGAGCGGATTGCCAAGGACGAGAGCGTGCAGTCCGTGCGCTTCGACGGTGACATCGGCTACTTTGTGACCTTCCGGCAGGTCGACCCGCTGTTTGCGGTGGACCTCTCCAATCCGGAAAAGCCCTACATCCTCGACGCGCTCAAGATCCCCGGATTTTCGGACTATCTGCACGTGTTCTCGGAGGGCAGGCTGCTCGGCATCGGCTACGCCGCGGACGAGAAGACCGGCGCGACCCAGGGCGTGAAGCTCTCGATGTTCGACACGACGAACAAAAAGAACATCACGGAGCTGTTTACGCAGCGCGTCGATGCGGACTGGTCGATGGCGGGGCAGAACCACAAGTCGATCCTGGTCTCGCCCGAGAAGAACCTCATCGCGTTCCCGGCGGACCAGAAGTACTTTATCTTCAGCTATTCCGACGCGAACGGCTTTACAAACAAGGCGACCGTCGGGCTCGAGGACGATCTGTGGAGCTGGAACATGCGCGGCCTGTTCATCGGCGACTACTTCTACGTGTGCAGCGAAAGCTCGATCGTGGTCCTGTCGCTCGCCGACTTTACGCGGGTGGAGAAGATCAGCATCGGCTGAGCGGGGCGTTAGGACCCCTGGCGGAACCATTGAAAAACGGAGCGAAGCGGCGCGGCCGAAAGGCCGCGCCCGATCTGTTTTTGGAAAACCTTTAGAACTCCGCGTTCCTCGTCGTCCTCGGGAACGGCAGCACGTCGCGAATATTCGAAATTCCCGTCAGGTACATGATCAGCCGCTCGAACCCCATGCCGAAGCCCGCGTGCTTGCAGCTTCCGTATTTCCGAAGCTCGAGGTACCACCAGTAGTCCTCGGGCTTCATGCCCATCTCCTCGATGCGGCGCGTGAGCACGTCGAGCCGCTCCTCCCTCTGGCTGCCGCCGCAGAGCTCGCCGACGCCCGGCACGAGCAAGTCCGCCGCCGCGACGGTCTTGCCGTCCTCGTTCATGCGCATGTAGAACGCCT
>CAZKGE010000030.1:0-14036 GCA_964552065.1 uncultured Oscillospiraceae bacterium
CATTTCGAGTGCCGCACGATCGACCACTCTGACAACCCTCCGTGTATGCGCGGGAATGCTCCCGCACAGCAAAATAGTATACTAGAATCGCGCCGTAAATGCAATGCCCCCGCGCGAAAAAACTTCCCCCGCCCTAGGACAGCCTGGCCGCCAGCGCGGCCATGTACTGCTCCATGTAGGCCGCGCGCAGATCGATGAACTCGTTGACATTGGTCAGGTCGCTCGACACGGGAAACTCCGTCCAGCGCGCGGCGTCGCGGTCGAACGCGCCGCTTCCCACCAGCACCGACATCTGCTCGGCGAACGCGTCCTTCAGCGATTCGGTGCTGAACAGCGTGTTCGACAGCTCGCTCCAGCGCGCAAGCATCGATGGGACGACGGCACGCGGGTTTGCGTCGATCAGCACGCGCGTGTCGAAATACAGAAAATCTTCCGTCGCGTGCTCCATCAAAAGCCCGCCGCTGTTGATGGCCGGCTCGTCGTAGAGCGCGTATCCGAACGTGGTGGTCAAGTCGAACGGCGTCTTGAGAAACGTTCCGTCGTCGAGCAGCGTGTAATAGTTGTTGCGGAAACGTTGGTCGCTGCCCGCCGTCGCCTGCAGAAACAGCGCGAAATCGACCGTGTTGGACAGGTCCAGCATACCGGCGAGCGTCTCGTACGGCGCGGTGCGCGGCACGCGCGCGAACGCCTCGAAATATTTGCGCAGCGGCTCCCAGAGCGCGGGGTCCGCCGCGTGAAGCGGCCATTTGATTTCTGCCACGTCGGGGAAATTAGGCAGGTCCTGCTCCCAGCGGCTAAGGTTATCGGGGAAAACGGAGTATTCGTTTTTATACAGCGTTTTGCAGTTATCCGGGATGTTTTCTGGCGCTGCCATGGGCAGCACGAGGCCGTAGAGACCCTCGTAATTGTCGTCGATGAACAGCTCCACAAACCGCATGCGGTCGGTCGGGATATCGGCCGCGGGATTCGTTTTGCACAGTTCGTTCCAGAGGTTCTGGCCGACCATGTCGCGCACGCGCGTCGGGTCCTTGTACAGCGAGAGCAGGACCCATTCGTCCATGCTGCCGAGGTCGAGGAACGACGGCCGTATCCGCTTGCCGTTCTTTTGATAGCAGGTGACGCGGTAAGATTTTTTGAGGTAATACCGGCTGGTCTGGCCGCGCGTGCGGAACGTGACGACGGATTCCGTGACCGTGTAGCGGCCGGGATTGGCCAGGCCGGGATCGAGCAGCCGCAGTTCGGCCGCATACGTGGTGGGGGAATCGGTCTCGTGCGCGGCGTTGTTGTAGCGTAGCGCCACGATCGGCAAGCCCGTAAAGATCAGGTTCATATAGAAATAGGTGCTGCCGTTCGTCACGATCAGGCGGAACGCGTGGCCCGCGGCGATGGCGGAAAGCTTATCGGCGTACAGTTCGTCCGGGCAGAAATACGCCTTGCGTGCCGGATTGACCCAGATCAGGCCGCCGTCGTAGGCCGCCGTATCCATCGACTGCGCTACGTAATAGGTGCGCGATTTTTCGTCGTAGGGGACGGACGTGTCCTCGATGCGGCACTCGCCGCGGAACGGCTCCTCGTCCGTTTCCGTCTGCGCGCCGATCAGCGCATCATAAGCCTCCGGCGTCAGCTGCGTGATCCGGTTTGCCGAGGGGTCCTCCTGGCGTATGTAGAATACGAAAGCGAATAGCAGCGCGGCGGCGCAGAACACGGCGAACGCGCGCTTGAAGTAACCGTACATGTATCCTCCCAAGGCTAGGATGATAGTATAACAGATCGGGAAGGAATGCAATGGCCGGACAAAAATCTCATGTTTGGCTTCCCGCCTCAGGATACGCGCGCAGTGAGCGCCCGCATGTATTCGTCCATGTAGGATGCGCGCAGGTCGACGAACAGATCGATGGCGGTCAGGTCGCCGGATATGGGTATCTGTGGCCAGCGGGCGCTTTCGCGCATAAGCGCGCCGCTCTTTGTCAGCACCGCGTTCTGCTCGGCAAACGCGTTTTTGAGCGACTCGGCGCTGAACAGCGTTTTCGACAGCTCGTCCCAGCGCGCGCACAGGAGCGGGATGACGGTTTCCAGGTCGGATTCGATCAGAGTGCGCATATCGAAGTACATACAATCTGTGATTGCGTTCCGAAACAGCAGACCGCCGCGATTGATGGTGGAGTGATCGTGGAGAGCGTATCCGAACGTTGCATTCAGGTCATACGGCGTGATCAAAAATGCACCGTCACTTTTCTGCACGTAATAGTTGTTGCGAAAGCGGTGGTCGTTGGCGGCGATCGCCTGCAGGTAAAGCGCGTGGTCGATGGAGTTGGACAGGTCGATCATTTTCGCCAGATCTGCAAAAGCGGCGGCTCGCGGCGTTGTCGCAAACGCGTCCAGATACCGCTCCATCGGGTCCCAAGCGGACTCGTCCGTAACGTTTTTCGGCCACTTAATCTTTGCGGAATTATTCGGGAAGTAAGAGAGATCCTGTTTCCACCGGTTTGGGGTATTATAGTCCAGAACGTAGGTCGTTTCGAACAGGGTAGCGCAGTCCATAGATGCGATGTTCTCTGCGGCATCCATCGGGAAGGTGAGGCCGTAGAGTCCCTGATAACCGCCGTCGATGAACAGCTCGACAAACCGCATCCGGTCGGTCGGGATATCGACCGCGGGGTTTGTTTTACACAGCTCGTTCCAAAGGTCCAGGCTAACCTTGTCGCGAAGACGCGTAGAATCATGGTACAACGCGAGCAAAACCCATTCGTCCGTGCTGCCGAGATCCAAAAGAGATGGGTGCGCACGCGTCCCATCCTTGTTGAAGCAGGTGAAGCGGTAAGACTTTTTGGGGAAACCCCGGCTGGCAAGCCGGCTGCCACGCTTGCGGTATGCCGTGACGGACTTTGTGACCACATACCTGCCTGCGGCAAAATAGCCGGGATCATAGAGGCTAAACTCCGCGGCGGTATAGTCAGGCCTATCCACTTGATGCGTAAGACCGTTTCGCTTCAGCGCCACAATCGGCAAGCCGGTGAATATCAGGTTCACGTAAAAATGGGTGCTGCCGTTCGTCACGATCAGGCGGAACGCGTGGCCCGCGGCGATGGCGGAAAGCTTATCGGCGTACAGTTCGTCCGGGCAGAAATACGCCTTGCGTGCCGGATTGACCCAGATCAGGCCGCCGTCGTAGGCCGCCGTATCCATCGACTGCGCTACGTAATAGGTGCGCGATTTTTCGTCGTAGGGGACGGACGTGTCCTCGATGCGGCACTCGCCGCGGAACGGCTCCTCGTCCGTTTCCGTCTGCGCGCCGATCAGCGCATCATAAGCCTCCGGCGTCAGCTGCGTGATCCGGTTTGCCGAGGGGTCCTCCTGGCGTATGTAGAATACGAAAGCGAATAGCAGCGCGGCGGCGCAGAACACGACGAACGCGCGCTTGAAGGTCCGATACATACCGCCTCCGCAAGAAAACGAACGCGGCGTTTTCAGCCGCGTTCGCCGTAAGCTCATTTGTCTAGCCCCGCAGCTCGCCGTCGTGCGCGAGCAGCGCGACGCTTGTCGCGCCGTCGAGCGCGGCGCATTCGGCGAGCAGCTCCTGCTCCTTTTGCGGCCGCACCTCGATGATCATGTCGAGGCTGGCTGCGGTCAGGTTGCGCGACTTGACGCGATAGTACTTGGAATATTTCTTTACGATCGCCATCAGCGCGTCCTCGACGCTTTTATTCGTCGAGTTGACCACGAGCAGCGCGGGCGCCTTGGGCAGCGTGACGAATTCGAGCAGGAATATCGCGGCGGTCACGACGAGCGCGAGCAGGAACGCGACCTTGTACAGCCCTGTGCCGCAGATGATGCCGGTGCTGATCGACCAGAACAGAAACAGCAGGTCGAACGGGTCCTTGACCACGTTGCGGAAGCGCACGATGGACAGCGCGCCGACCATGCCGAGCGAGATGAATACGCTCGTCTGCATCGACAGCACGATGCCGCCCGTGACGATGCCCATGATCGCGACGGTCTTGTTGAAATTCTTCGAATAGAAGCCGGTCCTGTTCGCGATCCGGTAGATGAAGAATATGTACACGGACAGAGCGATCGTGATCAGCATCGAGATGATGATCGTGCTGGTCCTTAGCTCGCTCTGCGTAAACGCGATGTACATCGCCTCGCGGATCTCCTCAATCAGCTTATCGATTTTGTCCATAACGCTTCTCTCCTTCGCCCGCCCTAAAATGGGCTGCGGCACATGGCGTATTTTGAAAACGTAATCTGCATCAGGTTCCCAAGGTCCAGCGTCTGGACCAGATAGTCGGGTATCAGCTCGTCGTATTTCACCTCGAGGATATGCTGGCGCGGCGGCAGAAGCGGCACAAGCGGGAGCGTTTCGTCGAACATGGCATCGACCTTCGTGCTCGACGCGATGTTGCGGTCGAACGTGACGCGCACGTTGCCGACCGGCTCGACGAACGCCGTGCGCGTGTACTCGACGAGGATCGTGGGCTTTAATAGCGACGTCGACATCTCGGTGTAGAGATAGCGCAGCGGCTGCGGCATCTCCCTGGAAAACCGCGGGGCACGGCCCGCGGCGATTTCGTCGTACTGATCGCGCGAGAGCGCGCAGGAATCCTTGCGCGTCATGCCGCGGAACTTGAACTTCGTCTCCAGCCGGATCACGTCGTCCGTGCGCTCGTAGGCGCGGATGCGGAACTTGACGCGGTCGTCGAAGCCGCGGTAGTTGGCCTCGAGATACGCGTCGTCGAAGTCGTCGAAATACAGCGAGCGGATCACATACCCCTCCGCGCGCGTCTGATGCTCGTCGCGCCGCAGCAAATGGGCGAGCCGCGCGCGCAGAATCAGAAGCTGCGCGTCGTCGCACAGGTATTTTAACTCGTGACGATACTCCAAACGCCGTCCTCCCGCCGCGGCGAGAAGCCGCGGGTCCGGATATAAATGCTCACACGTGAGTATATAGCATCCCGTACCGGATTGCAAGATTTGTCGAAGCGGCAAATGCGACCAAATATGCGTTTTTTGTCAAGGATTCGGCGCGGCAAGCTCCGCGTAGTACGCGTCGAGGAACGTCAGCCGCTCGCGCACAAACCCGGTGATCTCGCCAAGGTCCGTGCTGCTCTGGCTGTCCGGCCAGCGCAAAGCGTCGCGGGAAAACGCCCCGCCGCTTTGGAGCGTCGACATCGCCGCATAAAAGCGCGACAGAAGCGATTCCTCGGAGAAAATGTCCTTGCGCAGCTCCAGCCACCTGTCGTTGAGCAGCGGCCCCAGTTTATCCGGCATTTGGCCGAGCAGGGCGGCGACGTCGGGCGTAAACTGTGTGCTTTTGATCAGTTCCGGGAAGAACGTCGTGCGCAGCGCTTTGGTGCCGTCGTGGCTGTCGCCGAACGTATAGTTGAGGTCCCACGGGATTTTCGCCATGCGCCGCGAGCCGTCCGCCTCGATGCGGGAGAGGAAATACACGTTTTTGAAGCGGTTGTCCTCGGCCGCGCAGAGGTTGACAAACAGCGCGTGGTCGATCGCGTTGGACAGATTGATTTGGTCGAGCTGCTGCCCGGCCGTCAGGGTTTTTGTGCCGGCCACGAACGCGTCGACATACTCGCACATCGGGCCGTAACTCGCCCCGTCCGTCGAATTTTTCGGATATTTCAGCTCCACGATTTGGGCAAGCGCCGCGGGATCGCTTTGATAGGCCTCGGCGGTGTCGGGGGTCAAATACTCGATCACCTTGTACAGCCGCGCGTCCGGATCGTCCGCGATGCCGCAGCTGACCTCGTCGACCGGCGATACGAGGCCGTACAGCCCGCAGTACGCGCCGTCGACGATCACCTCGATGTAGCGAAACTCGGCCCCGGGAACGTCCGCCGCGTTCGTCGCCGCGATGCCGTTCCAAAGCTCCAGCGCCACCTTCTCGCGCACGTGCGACGGGTCGGTATACAGCGGCAGCAGCACCCATTCGTCGCTTGGGCGCATGCCGAGCAGCGGGAGCGGGTTGCGCTTCTTTTTGCCGCGGTACAGCGTGACGCGGTACGGATGCTTGGGATAGCGCGACGAGGAGCCGCCGCGCAGGCGGAACGACGAGACGGACTCTACGGGCGCGGTCTTGCCATCGGCCGTGCCGCTGAGAAAGAGCTGCGCCGAAGTGTCCGAGCCGCCGGTGCGGTAGGACAGCTCCCAGTCCGTGGTCAGCGACAGCACGGGGAGGTTCGTGACGACGACGCGCTCCGTAAAGTACGCGTTCCCGTCGGTGACGAGCAGGTGGAACACGTGCGCGGCGCGCAGGGCCTCGGCAAAATCCGAGAACGCCGCGTCCGGCACGAAGCGCGCGGTCACGCCGCGTTTCGACCAGCTCAGCGCGCCGCAGAGCCCGTCCGCGTTGCCGGAATACGTGAGAAAATATCGCCCGTCCGCGTACGGCACGGCGCTTCCGTTCTGCAGCAGCCGCCCGAAGCTCGTGAGCCGCTGCGTTTGATGCGCGGCGGCGTACACGCCGTCGCAATATGCCTCGTCCGCGATTTGGATGGGGTTCTTTGCCGTCTCGTCGCGCAGCGCGAACAGGAACACGCCGCAAAACATTAGCGCGGCAAAAAACAGCGCGAGGAACTTCCAGCTGCGCAGTGTCATGGTGCCGCCTCCGCCTCTTTTTCGCCGGCAAGGCCGCGGTAGTAGCCGTCAAGGTACGAAAGCCGCGCTTTTGCAAACGTCCGGACGCGTCCGGTCTCGCCGCTGCCCGCGGCGTCCGGCCAGCGCGCGGTATCGCGGCTTAGCGCGCCGCTGTCCGTCACGAGGCGCTCCGCCTCGTCGATAAGCGCGAAGACCGCCGCGTCCGAGAGCGCGGTATCTCGCAGCTCGAGCCAGCGCGCCGACAGCCGCGCGCCCATGCCGGCCGGGTCGCGCTGAAGCAGGAGCTTGACGTCCGGCATCGAATTGTCGGACGCGACGAGCGTTTCATCAAACTCCGTAAACAGGTTCCTTTCGTGGTCGTTCCATTTGTCGCCGAACGAATAGTTCATGTCCCACGGGATCTTGACGAAGCGATAGCCGCCGTCCGATTGCGCGCGCGCAAGGTAAAAGTTGTTGTGGAAAAAGTTGTCCGTGCAGGCCGTCGCCTGGTAGAACAGCGAGTGGTCGACCGCGTTGGGAAGGTCGACGAGCGACAACAGCTGCCCGGTCGTGTAGTTCTCCGGATGCCAAGTAAAGCTGTCGACATACGCGGTGATCGGGTCCCACAGCGTTTCGCCCGTCCAGACCTTGGGGTACTTGATTTCGACGGCGAAGAAGCCGAGCGTGTTGCGCGCCGCTGCGAAGTCCTCCTCGCGCAATAAAAAGCTCTTGGCCTGGTAGAGGATGTCGCGAGAGGTGTCGAGATTCGTCGATTTCTTGCCGATCGGCTCCATCAGCCCGTACAGGCCGAAGTACACGTCGTCGACGAACACTTCGACGTACCGCATGCGCGTGCCGGGCACGTCGGAAGCGGGGTTCGTCTGGGCGACCGCGTTCCAAAGCGACGCGCACAGGTAGTCGCGCAGCTTCGAGCGGTCCGTGTACAGGGAATTCAGTATCCAGTCGTCGTCCGCGCGCAGCCCGGCGAGGGACGCGTAGTTCTTCGAGCGGTTCGGGTGATAGAGCGTGATCCGCAGCGGCGTTTTGTCAAACTGCGCCGTCGTGTTGCCGCGCTGTTTGAACGTGGCGAGCGACGTGACGATGTTGTAGCGCGTTTCGTCCGGCTCGAACGAGCAGAGCTCGCCCGTCGGCACGCCCTCCCCGAGCGCGAACGACTGCTCGGACTCCGTATGGAGCGTAATAGCGGGCAGGCCCGTGAACACGACGGTCTCATAGTGGTAGCGCCTTCCGTCGGTCACGACGAGGCGAAACGCGTGGTTTTCGCGGATCGCGGCCGTCTTATCGGCAAGCAGCGCGTCCGGGCAGAAATACGCGGCAAAGCTGCGCGCCGACCAGGTCAGCGCGGCAGAAAAGGCGGGGGAGTCCATCGTCTCCGGCACGTAGTAGGCGTTCGTCAGGCTGTCGAACGGCGCCCGCGTCCCGCCGAGGAGTAGCCCGCCCGCCCACGCGCGGTCGTCGACCTCGCGCTGCGAAGCGACAAGGTCGCCGTATGCCGCCTCGCTCAGCGTGCCGATGGCGGGCAGCGGCGCAAACTCCGAGTGCGCGGCAAGCGCAAACGCGCCGACGAACAGCCCCGTGCACAGGAGCGCGATGAGCCATTTCGTCAGGCGGTTCATGCTTCGGTTCCTCCAGAGCGGCGCGCGGACGCGTTCCTTACGCATCTTTCTGCCGCTTCCCTTCAAAAAATCGCACGAGCAGCGCGGCGCAGTCCTCCCCGAGCACGCCGCCCCAGACCTCGCAGCTCGACAGAAAGCAGCGGTCGGTCAGGTCGAGCACGCTGCCGCAGCAGCCCGCGCGCGCGTCGAACGCGCCGAACACGAGCTGCGGGAGCTTCGTGTTGACCGCCGCGCCCGCGCACATGGCGCAGGGCTCGAGCGTGACGTACAGCGTGCAGCCGTCGAGGCGGCCCGAAAGCTTCCTTGCGCCCTCGGACAGCGCGGCAAGCTCCGCGTGCGCGGTGGGGTCGCAAAGCTCGACGCAGCGGTTATGCGCGCGCGCGACGATTTCGCCGCCCTTCACTAGCACCGCGCCGACGGGCACCTCGTTTGCGTCGAACGCGGCCTGCGCCTCGTTCAGCGCCTCGCGCATATAGAATTCCCGTTCCTCGGCCGCGGTCATAGCCTAATGCAGCACCTCGTCCGTGTCAAAATCCTCGTATTTTACACGCATCAGCACGAGCCCGTGCGCGGGCGCGGTCGCCCCCGCGTCGGCGCGGGAACCGCTGATAAGCGCGCGCCGGACCGCGTCCTCCGGCAGCTGGCCCCTGCCGATCTCGAGCATCGTGCCGGCCAGGATGCGCACCATGTTGTACAAAAAACCGTTGCCGGTGATGTCGTAGTGCAAAAATTCGCCGTCCCCGCTCCAGCCGGAGGCGTACACGGTGCGCACCGTGTCCTCGAGCGTCGTCCCCGCCGACATGAACGCGGCAAAGTCGTGCGTACCGACGCAGTCCGCCGCCGCGCGGCGCATGGCGGGCACGTCGAGCGGCGTAAAAACGTGTAGCGCGGTCAGGCGAGAGAATACGCGCGCGTGCGGGCCGCATCGGACCGTGTATCGGTAGCTTTTCTCCTTGGCCGAAAAGCGCGCGTGGAAGCCGTCGGGCGCCTCCTCCGTAAACAGCACGCGGATGTCCGCGGGCAGCAGCATGTTCATCGCCACGGCGAACTTGTCCGCCGGCATGCGCGCGCCCGTGTCGAAGTGCGCGACCTGCGCGCGCGCGTGCACGCCGCTGTCCGTGCGGCCGGAGCCGTGCACCGCCGTTTTTTCGCCCGTGACCTTCAAAAGCGCGCGCTCGAGCGTCTCCTGCACGGAAACCCCGTTCGGCTGCGTCTGCCAGCCGACGTAGTTCGTGCCCTCGTATTCGACGATCATGCGCACGCGCCTCATGCTGGGAGCCGGTTGAGCGCGGCGACGGCCGCGACGACCGCCGCGGTGACGAGGAAGGCGAAAAGGTCGCCGCGCGTAAACCTGAGCTCCCGCATCCTTGTCCGGCCCTCGCCGCCGTGGTAGCAGCGCGACTCCATCGCCATGGCCAGCTCGTCCGCGCGGCGGAACGCCGAGACAAAGAGCGGCACGAGGATCGGGATCATGCTCTTGGCCCGCCGCACGAGGTTGCCGCTCTCAAAGTCCGCGCCGCGCGCCATCTGCGCCTTGCGGATGCGGTCGGTCTCCTCCATGAGCGTGGGGATGAAGCGCAGCGCGATCGTCATCATCATCGCGAGCTCGTGCGCGGGGAAGCGCAGCTTCGAGAGCGGCATCAATAGCTTCTCGAGCCCGTCGGTGAGCGCGATGGGCGACGTGGTCAGCGTCAGAATCGACGTGCCGGAAACGAGCAAAAGGAGCCTTGCCGTGATGAACAGCCCCTGCATCAGCCCCTCGCGCATGACCGTGATCCGCCAGAACGAGAACAGCGGCGTGCTGCCGGGGGTAAAGAACAGGTTGATGACGAACATGAACACGATCAGAAGCCGCATCGGCTTGACCGCCGTCCACAGATACGAAACCGGCACGCGCGAGAGCAGTACGGTCAGCACGAGGAACGCGAGCGGCACGAGGAACACGGCAAGCTGGCGGACCAGGAATATCAGCACGATGTACGCGATCATGAGCAGTATCTTCGTGCGCGGGTCGAGCCTATGCACGGCGCTTGCGCCGGGGACGTACCGGCCGAGCGTGATGTTAATGGCCATTTTGGTACCTCCCGACGATCCAGCCGCGCAGCTCACCCATGCGGCAGACGTTCTCGGGCGCGTATAAGCCCCTTTTGCGCAGCAGCGACGCAAGGCGCGTCGACTGCGGGATGGAGAGCCCCATTGCGGCAAGCTCGTCCGCGCGCGCGAACACGGCGCCGGGCGCGTCGAGCATGGCGGTCGCGCCGTTATGCAGCACGAGCACGCGGTCCGACGCGGCGGCGATGTCGTCCATCGAGTGCGAGACCATCACGATCGTGCAGCCGGACTGCGCCCGCAGCGCCTCGACCGTGGCGAGGATGTCGCGCCGCCCGCGCGGATCGAGGCCCGCCATCGGCTCGTCGAGCACGAGGTACTTCGGCCGCATCGCGAGGATGCCGGCCAGCGCCGCGCGCCGCTTTTCGCCGCCCGAGAGATCGAACGGGGACAGCTCGGCGAACGCTTTTTCGTCGAGGCCGACGAGCCGCATCGCCTCGTACACGCGCGCGCCGATCTCGGCCTCGGTCAGGCCGAGGTTCTTCGGTCCGAACGCGATGTCCTTTTTCACGGTCTCCTCGAAAAGCTGGTACTCCGGGTACTGGAACACCATGCCCACGCGCTTTCTGGCTTCCGCGCGCTGCTTCTTCTCGCGCGTGTCGAAGCCGTCGACGAGCACGCGCCCGCCCGTGGGCACGATCAGGCCGTTTAAGTGCTGCATGAGCGTGCTCTTGCCCGCGCCCGTGTGGCCGATCACGCCGAGGAACTCGCCTTCGTGTATCGTCAGGCTCACGCCGTGCAGCGCGGGGAACGAGAGCGGGCTCCCGCTCATATATGTATAGGAAACGTTCTCTAAAACAATCGGCATATCGCCTCCGCCAGCTCCTCGCCGGTCATGGGGTCGCCGGTAATCGGCAGCCCCGCTTCGATCAGTTCGTCGCGCAGCTGGATGTACGCGGGCGCGTCGAGACGGCAGTCAAGCAGCGCCTCGCGGTTTTTGAATATCTCGCGCGGCGTGCCGACGGCGGCGATGCGCCCGTTGTTCATGACGGCCACGCGGCCGCAGAGCGCGGCCTCCTCCATAAACTGCGTGATCATGACCACGGTCATGCCCTGCTCGCGGTTGAGCCGCGACACGGTCGCGAGCACCTCCTGCCGCCCTTTCGGGTCGAGCATGGCGGTCGCCTCGTCGAGCACGAGTACCTCGGGCCGCATCGCGAGCATGCCCGCGATGGCGACGCGCTGCTTCTGCCCGCCGGAGAGCGCGTGGCTCGCGTTCTCCGCGTATTCGAGCATGCCGACGGCAATGAGCGCCTCTTTCACGCGCGCGCGGATTTCGGCGGGCGGCACGCCGAGGTTCTCGGGGCCGAAGCCCACGTCCTCCTCGACCATCGTGGTCACGAGCTGGTTGTCCGGGTTCTGGAACACCATGCCGACGCGGCGGCGGATCTCGAGCGTGCGCTTCTCGTCGCGCGTGTCCATTCCGTCGACGAGCACCTCGCCCGAGAAGGGCAGCAGCAGCGCGTTCATCAGCTTGGCCAGCGTGCTCTTGCCGGAGCCGTTGTGGCCGACAACGGCGAGCATCTCGCCTTTTTCGACCGTGAGGCTGACGTCGGACAGCGCTCTTTTTAAGCTGCTCTCGTATGCGAAGCTGACGTTGCGGATGTCGATCATCTATTGGCCGCCTTTTTCACAAGCTAATGTAGTATTATAGCAGAAACCGCGCGCGCTGTACAATGCGGGCGCGATTTTGTATAATGGGCGTGACATCCGGCCCGGGAGGAAAGAGCATGAAAACCCTCATTAAAAACGTCCGCGCCGCCGTGACCTGCGATGACTCCGACCGCGTGCTGCACGGCTGCGATGTGCTGCTCGACGGCGGCAAAATCGCCGCGCTCGGGCGCTTTGACGGCACCGCCGACCGCGTGCTCGACGGCGCCGGCATGTTCGCCTATCCGGGCCTCGTTAACACGCACCACCACCTGTACCAATATTTTACGCGGAACCTCGCGCGCGTGCAGGGGCTGCCGCTGTTTCCGTGGCTCACCGCGCTGTACGAGCTGTGGGCCAAGCTCGACGAAAACACGGTGCTCGCCAGCTCGCTGGCCGGCATGGGCGAACTGCTCAAATACGGCTGCACGACGTGCTTCGACCACCACTATGTGTTTCCAAAAGGCGCGGGCGACGTGTTGGCCGCGCAGTTTGAGGCGGCGCGGCAGCTCGGCGTGCGCATGGTCGCCTCGCGCGGCAGCATGAGCCTGTCCAAAAAGGACGGCGGCCTGCCGCCGGACTCGGTCGTGCAGACCGTGGACGAGATCTTGAAGGACAGCCAAAACGCGATCGAACGCTATCACGACGCGTCCGCGTTCTCAATGCGGCAGGTCGTGCTCGCGCCGTGCTCGCCGTTCTCCGTCACGGCCGACCTGCTTTCCGAGAGCGTGAAGCTCGCGCGCGCGTACAAAGTGCGGCTGCACACGCACCTGGCCGAAACCTTGGACGAGGAGCGGTTCACGTTCGAAAAATTCGGCCTGCGGCCGCTTGCGTACATGGAGCGCGTCGGCATGGTCGGCGCGGACGTGTTCTTCGCGCACGGCATCCACTTCAACGACGGCGAGCTGAAGCTGCTTGCCGCGACCGGCACGGGTGTTTCGCACTGCCCGGCCTCCAACATGAAGCTTTCAAGCGGAGCGATGCGGCTGCCGGATATGCTCTCCCTCGACGTGCCCGTGGGCCTGGCTGTCGACGGCAGCGCGTCGAACGACGCAAGCAATCTGCTTGCCGAGATCCGCACGGGCTACCTGCTGCACCGGCATGCGTGGGGCGGGCGCGCGCCGTCGGGCTACGAAATTCTCAAGCTCGCCACGCGCGGCGGCGCAAGGCTGCTCGGCCGCCCCGAGCTCGGGCAGATTGCCGAGGGCATGGCGGCGGACCTGTTTTTAATCGACAGCCGCCGGTTTGAGCTTTTATGCGCGGACGGGGACGAGAAGAACCTGTTCGGTGCCGTGGGCTACGCGCGGCCGGTGGATTATGTGTTCGTCGCGGGCGAGATGGTTGTGGAGAACGGCGTTTTGACGCGCGCGGACGAAGCGGAGCTGCGCGCGCGCGGCGACGCGGAGCTTGCGAGGCTGTACTCGTGAGGGCGCGCGATCTATCCTATGCCGCTTTGATCGCGGCGGTCTATGCGGCGCTCACCGTCGGCCTTGCGCCGATCTCGTTCGGCCTGATCCAGTGCCGCGTCGCGGAAGCGTTCTGCGTGCTGCCGTTTTTGACCGGCGCCGCGGTGCCCGGGCTGTTTGTGGGCTGCCTGCTCGCCAACCTCTTGACCGGCGCGCCCGCGCCCGACGTGCTGTTCGGGAGCCTGGCGACGCTCACTGCCGCGCTTCTGACCTACGGGATAAGAAAGCTGGGCTGCTCCAAACTGCTCGCGCCGCTGCCGCCCGTGCTCGTCAACGCCGCCGTCGTCGGCGCGCTGCTCGTGTATGTATACGACGTCGGGGTTTCGTACCCGCTCGCGTTCCTGTATGTGTTTGTGGGGCAGGCGGCCGCGTGCTACGGCCTCGGGCTGCCGCTGCTGGCGCTTTTAGAAAAACACGCAAAAAAATGGCTGCCGTAGCGCGCGTTTTGCGCGCCAAGTCCGGGAAAAGGTGTATACTATTTAATAGGTGGAAAGGTTCCGGGGTTTGGGGTACGGTGAGGGGAACGTTGGAGGGGTTTCCTCCAAACCTCCGCCCGAGAGGGACGTCCCTTTGGTATTCCGTT
>CAZKGE010000031.1:0-14014 GCA_964552065.1 uncultured Oscillospiraceae bacterium
ACACGCTCGGGCGCGAGTAGCCGAGCGCGTTGGCCACGTCCACGCTGCGCACGTCGCCCTGTGCGGACAGCGTGAGGATGGTTTCGAGGTACATTTCGCCGGATTCCTGCAAGCCTTATCCCTCCTTTTTCAGCGCCAGCGCGCGCGCGTAGGCCTCCTTTTTCGGCACGCCGAGCGCGTCCGCGGCGGCCTTTGCCGCGTCCTTGACCGACAGGCCGGACGAGAGCGCGGCCCCGATCGCCGCGTCGAGCGACAGCGCCGCGTCCTGAGGCGGCTCGGCCCGCCGCCGCGAACCGCAGTCCACGGCGATCACGCACTCCCCGCGCGGCTCCTCGGCAAAGTGGGGGATGAGGCCGGAGAGGTTGCCGCGCTCGGCAGTCTCAAACTTTTTCGTTAGTTCCCGCAGCACGGCGGCGCCGCAGTCGCCGAGCGCTTCATAAAGCGCCGCGAGCGTGCCCTGTACGCGGTGCGGGCTTTCGTATAGGATCGCGAGATGGCGGCAGCGTTCGATCTCGGCGAGCGCCGCTTTGCGCTCCTTCCCCGCGCGCGGCAGAAAACCGAAGAACGTGAACGTCCCGCACGGCAGCCCCGAGAGCACGGCGGCGGTCAGCACGGCCGACGCGCCGGGCAGCACGGTGTACGGCAGATTGTGTTCGATGCACGCGGAAACGAGCGCGGCCCCCGGGTCCGATATGCCCGGCATGCCCGCGTCGGAGAGATAGCAGACGGTCTTGCCGGCGGACAAGAGCTCGACGAGCTCGGCGGCGCGCTCCCGCTCGTTGTGCTCGTGGCAGCTGGTCAGCGGCTTGCGGATGTCGAAATGATTCAGCAACTGGACCGACCTGCGCGTGTCCTCGCAGAACACGGCGTCGCAGTTCTTCAGCGCGTCGAGCACGCGCAGCGTGACGTCCGAAAGGTTCCCGATGGGGCTTGCGCACAGCATCAGCATTTGGCGAGCCTCAGGTCTTTGCCGGTCAGCCGCAGCGCGGCCGTGAGCGACTGGTTGAGCAGGCGCGACACGAGCCGGTCGCCGTAGCGCGTCTGCAGCGCTTCAAAGCCGAGGTTGGTCACGACGATCGTCGGCCGCGCAAACGAGGCGCGCTCGTTGACGACGGCGAACAGCCACTCGTTGGACACGTTCGGGATCACGGGCTCGCTGCCGAGGTCGTCGAGCACGAACAGCTCCGCGGCCTAGCAGCGCCGCGCGTTCCCCGATCCGAACTTAATGTCCGAGAGCACGTCCTGCGTGAAGCGGTAGGCCGTGACCAGGTGCGCGTCGACGCCGCGGCAAAGCGCGCGGTGCGCGACCGCGTTGGCCAGGTACGATTTGCCCAGGCCGTTGCCGCCCATGATGAACAGGTTCGGCTTCTCGGGCCGCGGCAGCGCTTCGGCGTAGGCCTCGCACAGCGACTTGGCGCGCAGGGCCTGTTTTTTTTGCGTTTCGTCCGCGTAGATCGTCTCGGAAAACGCTTCGAACGTCTCGCGCTCGTTGACCGCGCTGCGGGTTTCGAGCCGCGCGGCGTATTTTAATTGGCAGGCGCAGGGCTTTTGGCGAAGCTCGTCGAGATAGCCCGTGTCGCGGCAGCGCGCGCAGCGCACGGAAAGTTCGAGATAATCGCCCGGCAGGCCGCAGCGCAGCAGCGCCGCGCGCTCCCTGCCCGATATGCCGGTAAGCGCCTTCTTGCCGTCCGCGGCCGCAAGCGCGCCCGCGCCCACGGCGCGCAGGATGCCGCGCCGCTCCTCGGCGAGCGCGGTCAGCTCCGGCGCGCGCAAAAACGCCTCGCGCGTGCGTCCGGCGAGCGCGGAAAGCTCTTCGGCGTGTATGCGGTCGTAGATGCGGGAAAGCTCCTTGTTCATTTGCTCTCCTCGTCCAGGTCGACGAGCAGGCCGGACAGCTCCTCGCCGGTGTATTTCGGCTTTGTCTGCGGCCTGCCTTTTGCGGCCGGCTCCGCCTTTGCGGCCGCGGCCTCGAACGTTTCGGCCGCCTCGATCGACGCGATGTTCGCGGCGCGCCACGTGTTGAGCAGCTTTTTCATGCGGCCGAACGGCTCGTTCGCGCCGCGCGAGAGCGTCGCGGCGTAGCGCAGAAGCTCCGGCATCATATGCAGGTCGTCCACATACATGGCGAGCTGGTTGATGTGCGACAGCGTCGGCGGCTCGGCCTTGCCGGCAAGCGCGAACAGCGTTTTGGCAAACTCGCGTTTTGCGCCTTGCTCGGCCTCCTGCAGCGCGACGCCGGACGCGCTCGACACGCCCTCGGCGTGCAGCTCGGACAGCATCTCGTCGAGGCGGTCGAAGTTCGGGGTGCCGGAGCGCGACATGCGCGGCAATACCGCGGCAATGGCCTCGTCCGTAAAGCCCCATTCGCGCGTCCACTTGCGGTAGCGCGCGGTCTCGTCCTCCGTGGGCGGCCTGCGGTAGCGCCAGGACTTTAGGATGCGGCCGGCTCCGGTCACGAGCGCGCCCGCGTCCGCGATGTAGGAGAGCGCCTCCTCCTGCGTGGACACGCCCGCCTCCATCCATGTGCGCGCGACGGCGGACATGTAGGCCACGGGGCAGTTGCGCTTCTTCTCGAGACAGTATGAAACGAGCGCGAGCACCGCGCCCTCGGTCAGGTGGTACAGCTCGATCCATTCGTACACGCCGGCAAGCTCGCGCATGCCGAACTGGCGCGGCGCGGTCAATGTATTGAGCGAGCGCACAAGGTTTGCGTACTTGTACGGCGTCGTCTCGGCGCGCTCGGTCTGGCCGAGAGGCCGGTACTCGACCGTGAGCGGGTCGTTTGCCACGATGCGCACGAGCCCCTGCTCCTGCCAGTAGGCGAACGCGTTCTGCACCGCGTCGGCCGAGAGCCCGAGCGCCTCGCCGGCGGCAATATCGCGCATCGACGGAAAATAGCACTGCATCAGGCCGTACAGATAGACCTGCACGTGCAGGCCGACCGCGCGCGGCATGTAGTCCGCGATAAATCGGTTGTCGACGGGCGTGAACTCGGCTTTTGCCGCGCCCTGCTCAAAACGACAGATCATACTACCCTGTATTTTAGCATGGCGGCCGAAAAAAGGAAATAATATAGTAGCAATTGCGGGGAGGGAGCGCATGCGCCGCGTTCGCTGGGACATCGTGCTGGTACTTGCGACGCTGCTGGCCATCGCGGTCGCGATGGCGCGCGGCTATGTAATCGCGCGCTGCGGGCCGCCCGCGCCCGCGGCGGAAACGGAGCCGGACGCGTCCGCGGTCATGCTGAACGTCTACGACCATCGCGAAAAAAAGACCGTCGAGGTACCGCTCGAAACGTATCTCGTCGGCGTCGTCGCGGCGGAGATGCCCGTCTCGTTCCACCCCGAGGCGCTCAAGGCGCAGGCGGTCGCGGCGCGCACGTACACGCTGTTCAAGCGCGCGCACGGCGGCTGCAAGCGGCACGGCACCGACGTGTGCACGGACAGCTCGTGCTGCCAGGCGTTTTTGTCGGACGACCGCATGCGGCAAAAGTGGGGCGGCGCGTACGAGGACAATTTTGCGCGCGTAAAGAGCGCGGTCAAGGACACGGGCGGCGAGGTGCTCGTCTACGGCGGCGAACTCGTCGAGGCGCTCTACCACAGCAGCTCCGGCGGCCGGACCGAAAACGCCGAGGACGCGTTCTCGGCGGCAAAGCCGTACCTCGTGTCCGTGATGAGCACGAACGAGAGCGGCACGAACAACCTGTCTGAAACGGTCTCGGTGTCCCGCGCGGACTTTACCGAGCGCGTCAACGCGCATTTTTCGTCTGCAAAGCTAGCTGAAAAATCGCTGGACACGCAGATCGAGGTGCAGAAGACGAGCAAGAGCGGGCGCGTGCTATTGGTCAAGCTCGGCGGCGCCACAGCCACCGGCCGGGAACTGCGCAGCCTGTTCGGCCTCAACAGCACGCTGTTTACGCTGGCGGTGGAGAAAAACGGCGTGCGCTTCGACGTGCGCGGCTACGGCCACGGCGTGGGCATGAGCCAGACCGGCGCCAACGGCATGGGCCTCGGCGGCCGCAGCTACCGTGAGATTCTGCAGTACTATTATACGGGCGTGTCCGTCAGGGCCTGGCCGCTTTCGGCAGACGGCGGTTGAGCTCGGACGCGAAAAAGCCCGTAATAAGCCCCGCGGGCACGGACAGAAGCCCCATGGGCGTCAGGTAATACAGCATCGCGTTTCCGACGACGAAGAAGCCCGCGAGCGCCTGCCCCGCGTTGAAGAAGAACGCGCCCGCCACGGACAGGCCCAGCGCGCTGAGGCGCTCCCGTCTTACAAGCGGGAACAGGAGCGCCATGGCCAAAAACCCGAGCGCCGTGCCGCACAGCGCGTAGATGCCGCCCGAGACCGCGCCGGTGACGAGCAAAAACAGCAGCGCGCGCAGCACGGACACGGCCAGCGCGTCCGCTTTGCCGAGCCGAAGCAGCGCGAACAGCGTGAACACGTTGGCAAGGCCGAGCTTGACCGGCACGCCGGGCACAAACGGCGGCAGCAGGCTTTCTAAATACTGCGCGGCGAGCGCCATCGCCACGAGCATGGCGGTCGTCGCAAGGCGCGCGGCGCTAATACGCGATCGCATCGGCGGGCTCCCTTGCGGCTTCGACGGTGACGACCACGCCGTTGGGCAGGCAGACGACGGGCCTGCCGGGCTTGGCGGGCCCCGCGGCAAGGCAGAGCCTATCCGGGCACGAGGCCGCCGTCATCGTAACAACGCCGTCCCGCACCGTGATCGTGTTGCCGCCGTCCGGCGTGACGATGACCGCGTCGACCGACAGGCTCCCGCGGTAGAGTTCCTGGCCGCGCACGGCGACGACCACCGTGCCCGCGCCGCCTTTCGGGAACAGGAACGGCAGCGGCAGGAGCGAGAGCGCGATTGCGATGGCGATGACGAGGCCGTCGAGCTTTTTCATCATTTAATCCAGTATAGCACGCGCGCGTTTCGTCCGCCACAGGCGCGTTTTGCCGCGCTTGCCGCATGGCGCGGATACGGCGGCCCGTGGTATAATTTTTTCGTATGGAACGCGTCGACGATCTGCAATATAACGGGCTGCGCATCCTGCAGGACACGGAACTGCCCCGCTTTACGGCGGACGCCGTGCTGCTGGCAAACTTTCTGCGGGCAAAACCCGGCGATCGCGTGGTCGACCTTGGCTCCGGCGGCGGGGTCGTGTCGATATTGGGGCAGGCTAAGACGGGCGCGCGCTTTGTCGGCGTCGAAAAGCAAAAAGCGCTATGCGAGCTTGCCGCGCGCTCCGCCGCGATGAACGCGCAGGACATCCCGTTCTTCTGCATGGACGTTGCCGATGCGCCGGCGGCCTTGGGGCGCGGAGCGTTTTCGGCGGCGGTCTGCAACCCGCCGTACCACCGCGCGGGCGAGAAAAGCCCGGACGAGGCGCGCGCGCTTTCGCGCCACGCGGACGCGCTCGAGCCGTTTTTTTCGGCGGCGTTCCAGCTGCTGAATAACGGCGGGCTCCTGTTTGTCAGCTATCCGTGCGCGTTTTTAAGCCCGGTCTTTTTGCTGCTCTCCCGCGCGCGGCTCGAGCCGAAGCGACTGCGGCTTGTCGCGGCGAACGAGGAAAAAGCGCCGTATCTAATGCTCATTGAGGCCAAAAAACTTGGGAAACCCGGCCTGAAAATGGAAAAATTGATGTTTTTGAACCGACGGACATGAATTTTCCGTAAACTTCACATACTAACCTCCGAACACAGCCGTATCAACACGTACGGCATCATGGAAGGAGGATCATGTATGTTGAGGAAAATTCTGCCGGTGCTTGCCGTATCGATTGCGTTGGCAATGTTCGCAGGCTGCGCGTGCGCAGGTACGACCGTCACGCCGACTCCGTCGCCTACGGCGAAGCCGGTGGCTACGCCCGGTATGACGACGTCGCCGAGCGTCGCGCCTTCGGCTTCGCCCAACAACTCCCCCGCGGCGGGCGAGGGAACGGGGACGGAGACGACGACGATTCCTAACTTCAAGGAGGGAACCGAGGTCAAAGGTACGGACGTGCCCAAGGTGAAGCAGGCGATCGAGGGCAAGTATCCGGACGCAGAGATCGTGTCCATCAAGCATGCCACGCAGAATAATCAGCAGGTCTATGCCGCCGTCGTCAAAACGAACGGCAAAGAGCAGACCGTCTACGTTCTGCCGGACGGCACGCTGATGAACGAAACGTCCGCAACGCCGAAACAGTAAGCGTTCGCACGTGCATTTGAAGCGGCTGGAGTATCGGCCGCTTCTTTTTTTTGTGCGTCACAAATCCTATAAAAAGTTTTCGCATTTGTAACGGTTCGTTCTTATTTTTGCCTGGCGCCGGTTTGACTTATTTTTTTGAATGCTGTAATATGTCAAGGAAATCCGGCCCCAAGCGCAGGGAGCGCGATCGCGCCAAAACGGACCGACGGAGGACGCAGGAACGCATGAGAAAGGGATTCGCCGCGCTGCTACTATCGCTATGGGCGCTGACGCTCGCCATGCCCGCCGCAAGGGCGGAAGGCGAGGTATCGCTGACCGTGGCGACGACAAAGGCCGCCGCGGGCGACACCGTCAGCGTGCCCGTCTCGATCGAGAACTGCGAAGGGCTGGACTCGCTGGAGTTCCGCATCAACTACGATCCGGCCGTGCTCGAGTTTGTGAGCTTAGTTAACGGCGACGTGTTCGAAAGCGAGTTTCTGATCTCGAACCCGTCGGAGGCCGGCCTTGTGCGCGTGGCGGCGATCTCCGCGTACGGCCTGACCGCAAGCGGCGTGGCGCTGACGCTCGAGATGCGCGTGCTGACCGACGCGGGCAGCGCGGTGACGCTGACGGACGTGCGCGGCACGCTCGTGGACCCGGACGATAACTTTGCGCAGAGCAAGGCGTATTTTCTTTTGACCGACGGCGGCGTCGCCGCGCCGGACGGGCTTCTGCCCGCGGCGCATGTGACGCCCTGGATCGCCGAAACGCCGGCGCCCGTTGAAACGCCCGTGCCCGCGGCAGTCCAGGACCAGCTCGCCGCAAGCGATGCGGCGTCCGCGGAGCCCGGTCCTGCGGAGCAGACGCAGGAGACCTCCGCGGTCGTCTCGGCGCTGCCGGTGCTGTCGGCCGTCGCGGCGGCGCTCGCGGTCGTCACCGCCGCCATTCTGCTGCTCACGCATTTTGAGAAAAAGGAATGACCGGGCCTGCCCGGATATCCGCTTTCCGCCGGGCGGCCCGGCCGATGATAGTACCGTTTACCAAGAGGAAAGGACTGTTCGATTCGATGAAAAAGGTTTGGACACTGTTTGCCGCGGCGATCCTTGCCGGCGCGTGCCTTGCCGGCTGCTCCGCGGTGCAGACGATTGCTCAATCGGCGGCGACCCCGGCCCTGACGGCCGAGATTGCGGCCGTTCCGACCGCGACGCCGACGCCGGCCGCGACCCCGACCCCGGCCCCGACGCCTACGCCGACCCCGACGCCCGCGGTGCGCTCGTTCACGAGCGGCGCGCTTGCGGCGGACCCGTCGGTCCTGCCGAATTACCGCCCCGTGATCGTCTCGATCGAGAACTCGATCGGCGCGCGGCCGCAGGTTGGGTTAAACGCCGCGGACATCGTGTATGAGTTCGCCGTCGAAACCGCCATCACGCGGTTCCAGGCGCTGTTCAACGACACCTACCCGCTCTTTGCAGGTCCCGTCCGCTCGTCGCGCATCTACCTGATGCGGATGCAGCAGGAATGGCAGGGCATGTACATCCACGAGGGCTACGGCGGCCCGTCCTACGACAAGGACTGGATCGCCGTCCACGCCACGCGCTCGGTCCCCGCGATCAGCAGGTCGTTCTGGCGCACCAAGGAGTCCGGCAAAAAGAGCGAGCATACGCTGATGGCGAACATCTCCGACATCGTCGACACGATCTATACGGATTATCAGCCCGCGCCTTACGCCGACCGCTTCCATTTTCAGGAGGGGATCGATTACGCCGAGGGCAAGGCGTTCGATCATGTGACGCTGAACTTCTTCTACCGCGGCCAGGCCGAGGACGACAAGATCACGTTTACCTACGACGCGGCCACAAACCAGCTTTTGCGCAAGCAGGACGGGTATGTGTTCAAGACGCGCATGCCCACCACCGCGAGCGGCAAGACGCCCAAGACCGCCAACTACCAGGTGCAGGAGCTTACCGTCCAGAACCTGATCGTGCAGTACGTCTCGTACAGCGACATCGCGGGCGACGCCAAGGACCGCCGCAACGCCGAGCTGACCGGCACCGGCCGCTGCGATTACTTCATCAACGGCAAGCACGTGACCGGCACCTGGTCGCGCCCGTCGTATGAGGAGCCCACGACCTACCTGCTCGACGGCGGCGAGGTCGTCACGCTCCAGCCCGGCCGCACGTGGATCGCCATGCATCCCGACAACGCCGAGGAGAGCCCCGTCAACGTTACGTACCGGTGATTGGGATTGAAATTGAAACAGGCGCGGCAACTGCCGCGCCTGTTGTTTTTGTAGGGGGCGGAGCCCCGCAAAAGGAGGCGTTGAGGGCGCTGCCCTCAAACGCCCGCCAAAGGGCCGAGCCTTGCGGCCCACAGTTCGCAATAGTCGCACACGCCCCTTTGGGCCTGTGCTCTTTTGCTCACTGGGCCTTTGCCTCGCTTCATCCGCCACAGGCGGCGCTCGGCTTTGGCCCCCTTTGGAAACCCAGGGAGCCGTGCGCATTTTTTCCACAGGATTCCAAAGGGACGTGTCCCTTTGGCGGGGGGCGGGGCGGAGTCCCGCAAAAGAAGCCCTGAGGGCAGAGCCCTCAGCGTACTCCCATTACCTATATCGCATTCCCCTCCACGCACGCGCAGCCGTTGAACGCAGCGAACCGTTCAAGCCGCGCGCTTAACGCGCGGCGGACGGGCTCGGTCATCTTTGCGCCGTCCTCGAGCCAGAGGTGCGACACGACGAGCGCGCGGCGCTTGCGGTCGCAGGCGGCTTCGACGCGGCCGAGGAACGCGTCTCCGTAGAGCACGGGCAGCACGTAGTGGCCGTACTTGCGCTGCGGCGCGGGCGTGTAGATCTCCCATTTGTAGTCGAAATGGAACAGCGCGCGGATCAGCTTCCGGTCCCAGAGCAGGTTGTCGAGCGGCGCAAGCAGCTCGCAGCGCGAAATAAGGCGCGGGTCCTGCAGCACGGTTTCCAGCAGCGCCAGGTCCTGCGCAAGCAGATACAGCGGGCCGGTTATGCCGTCGACGGCGGCGGGGACAATCGCGCCGCCCTGCGCAAGGTCGGCAAAAGCACCGGTCCGCGCGGCGGCGGTCAGCCCGTCGATGCCGAGGAAGGCGTCGGAGGCGCGGTCCCAGAGCAGACCGACGGCGCCGACGCGCCGGAGCACGCGCCAGCGAATGTAAGCGCGGTCGTCGGGATGCGGCTCAGGCGCGGCCAGCAGCGACGCGGGGATACAGTTTTCGGCCAGGTCGTAGTACTTGATCGAGCCCCTCTTGTGGTGGACGCAGAGTTCGCCGGTGAAATACAGGTGCACGAGGGCGGCGCGCGAAAGCCGCGTATCGCTCCAGTACCACGAAACCTGCTCGTCCCAGTCAAGGTCCGCGGAGCACAGCGGCCCGCGCGCGGAAAGCTCGGCGCAGAGCCGCCCGCGCACGGCCAAAATCTCGTCGCGGCTGCGGCCGGAACCGGCGTACAGCGTCCGTATGCGCTGAAAATACGGCCAGTCCGCGACGGGGAGGATCGACAGGTTCTTGTCGAAATAATCGACGAGCGCGCGGTCCCTGTACAGAAGCTCTGAGAGCATGGGCTTTGCAAAACCCTTCACGCGCGACTGGAGCACGAGCTCCGCGTTCTTGCCGCACACGTCGACCGGATCGAACTGGATGCAGCCCGCCTGCCGGACATAGTCGAGCGCGCCACGCTTGCCGGAGAACCGGTACGCGCCGAGCAGGCCGTGCTTAAGAAGCAGGAAGCGGCGCGCCTGCCGGTTGGTCATGCGGATGTCTGGCATGATTGGAATTCTCCCGTTTGGAATTGTAAAAATAAGCGCGGCGGGCGGCTCGTGCCGGCCGCCGGAATCCACAGGAGGAAACCTCCTTTGAAAACCCAAGGGAAAAATGAATGCGGCTCCTTGGGTTGCCAAGGGGGCCAAAGCCGAGCGCCGCCTGTGGCGGATGAAGCGAGGCAAAGGCCCAGTGAGCAAAAGAGCACAGGCCCAAAGGGGCGTGTGCGACTATTGCGAACTGTGGGCGGCAAGGCTTGGCCCTTTGGCGGGGGGCGGGGAAGAGCCCCGCAAAAGAAAGCCCTGAGGGCGGAGCCCTCAACGTCCCCGTCCCCGTTGGAATGGCAAAAGCGCGGCGGGCAACTTGTGCCATTGACCTACGACTGCTCGGCCGCGATGATGCCGCCGTCGGACACGATGCGGATATTGCCGTCCTTGGTCTCGAACACGTCGATACCGCGCTCGGCGAGCAGTTCGAGCAACTCCGCGTCGGCGGGCGATTTGTCGGAGTCCGTGATGATGACCCGGCCCGGCGCGCAGGCGTCGAGGAGGGCGGCCGTGTTCTCGTTTGTGCGGCCGTGGTGCGGCATCTTGAGCACGTCGCAGGCAAGATCGCCCTCGGCGAGCAGTTCCGCAATTCGCTCCGCCTCGGCGTCGCCGGCGAACAGGAAGCGCTTCTCGCCGAACGTGAGCATCGTCACGAGCGAAAAGTCGTTGTCGCCGGCCTTGTAGTCCGCCTTGTGCGGCGCGCGCACTGAGAACTGCATACTGCCTGCGGAGAACGACACATCCGCTGTCAGCGCTTCCGGCACGACGTTCGCTGCCGCGAGCGCGCCGACAAGCTGCTCGTACTGCTTGCCGTCTTTTTCGCAGGAGGGCAGGAGCACGCGCTTTACCGCAACGCTTGCGAGGACCGCGTCCGCGCCGCCGATGTGGTCCTTGTCGAAGTGCGTCAGGATCAGGCAGTCGAGCGTTTTTACGCCCTCTTTGGCCAAAAACGACGTGATCTCCGCGCCGTCGTCGTCCTCGCCCGCGTCGATCATGACCGCGTTTTCGCCCGAGAGCAATATGATGCAGTCCGCAGCTCCAATGCGCAGCACGGAGAGCTCGAGCTCCTGCTTTTTAGCGGAACAGGCGGAACACAGCGCCAGCAGCGCCGCAATGGCCAGCACGAATATTTTGCGTCTCATACCCGCAGTATACAATAGAACGTTCTTGACAGGCAAGCGGGTGCGGTATACAATGAATACGAACAAATGTTTGTATTTGCGCGAAAGGAAGCGATGCCGGTGGAGCGAAGGATTCTGCACGCGGACTTCAACAGCTTTTACGCGTCGGTGGCGTGTTTGCACGATCCGTCGATTCGGGACCTGCCCGTGGCGGTCGCGGGCGATCCGGAGAAGCGGCACGGCATCATACTGGCCAAGAACGAGCCCGCCAAGCGCTTTAAGGTGAGGACCGGCGAGGCGATCTGGGAGGCGAAACAGAAGTGCCCGAACCTCGTCTGCGTCGCGCCGGACTTTGCGCTGTACCAGAAGTTTTCGCGGCTCGGCCGCGCGATCTACGCCGAGTATTCCGACCGCGTGGAGGGCTTCGGCCTCGACGAGAACTGGATCGATGTGACGGGAGGCACGCGCTCGTTTTTAGAGGCGGTGCGTGTGGCGGACGAGATCCGGCTGCGCGTGTACAACGAGCTGGGCGTCACGGTGTCGGTCGGGGTGTCGGACAACAAGGTCTTCTCCAAGCTCGGCTCGGACCTGAAGAAACCGGACGCGGTCACGCCGATCCCGCCGGAGAAGGTCGGCGGCATCGTGTGGCCGCTGCCCGCGCGCGAGCTTCTGTATGTGGGCCCGGCGACGGAGCAGAAGCTCAAGAAGCTCGGCATCTTCACGATCGGCGACATCGCAACCTCGCCGGAATCGCTGCTGCGAGCGCAGCTCGGCAAGGGCGGCTCCATGCTGCACGCTTTTGCCAACGGCCGCGACGTGTCGCCGGTGCGGCTGCTCGAGGACGACGACGCGCCCAAATCCGTCGGCAACAGTATCACCGCGCCGCGGGATCTGACGAGCGACGCGGACGTATATCTGACGCTCGTGATGCTGTCCGACAGCGTCGCGGCGAGGCTCCGCGAGGCGGGGATGCGCGCGCGCACGGTGAGCGTCGCCGTGCGCGACCGCGGGCTGTATTCGTTTATGCGCCAGAGCCGCCTCGATAAGCCCACGTGCATCACGGGCGAGATCGCGCACGCGGCGATGCGGCTCTTTTGCCAGAGCTACGCGTGGCCGGAGCCCGTGCGCTCGCTGACGGTGACCTGCTCCGAGCTTGTGCGCTTCGACGCGCCGGTGCAGCTGTCGCTTGCCTGCGATGAAACGCGGCGGCAGCGCGCGGAGCGCGCCGAGGCGGCCGTTGACGACGTGCGCAGGCGGTTTGGCTACCACGCGATCGGCCGCGCGATCCTGCTGTATGACGACGGCATCGGCCTGCTCAACCCGAAGGAGGAGAACACGGTCCATCCCGTGGGCTATCTTGCGCACGGGACGATGGCGGACGTGACGGCGGGCGTATGAAGGCGTATGTTGCGGTGGAGCTGCTCACGGACGCCGCGGGGCGGATGCACCCGAAAGCCGTGATTCTCGAGGACGGGCGGCGGTACGAGATCGCGCGCGTGTCGGACATGCGCCGCGCCGCGAGCCTCAAGGCCGGCGGCACGGGGCTAAGATATCTCGTGACGATCGGCAGCCGCGACACGTACCTGTTCTTCGAGGACCCGCGGTGGTTTGTCGAGCTTCAGGAGCGCGGGCGGTAGCGTGGTTTGACAGGAATTGCCAAAAATTTTTCAGCGCGGTTGACAAAAGGATGCTATACTCAAACAAGGATTCGTTCCAAAATATTGAAGCGCGGCAAAGGAGAGTTAACGACGCATGCAAGCGACGCGGGACACGGTCGACGAGCGCCTGAAATGGCGGCTGGAGGACATATACGAAACGGACGAGGCCTGGGAGCGGGACTTTGACGGGGCGCGCGGCCTTGTGGACGCGTTTCTGTCCTACCGCGGCCGCCTCGGCGAGAGCGCCGACGTGCTGTTTGACGGCCTGACCGCGCAGAGCCGCGCCGACGAGGTGATCGAGCGGCTGTTTACGTACGCGCACATGCGCAAGGACGAGGACAACGCGAACACGAAGTACCAGGGCATGACGGACCGGGCGATGCAGCTTTCGACCGGCGCCGCGGCCAAGAGCTCGTTCGCGGCGCCGGAGATTCTTTCAATCGACCCGAAAACGCTGCGTGCCTGGGCCGCCGAGGAGCGGTTCTACCCGTTCCGCTTCGGCCTGCTCGACCTCGATCGCCAGCGCGCGCACCGGCTCTCGGAGCACGAGGAGCGCATCCTGGCGCTTGCCGAGGAGCCGCTCGCCGGCGCGGACAATATCTTCACGATGCTCACCGACGTCGACCTCGACTACGGCATGGTGCACGACGAGACTGGCAAGGAGGTCCCGCTCACGCGCGGCAGCTACGGCATTTTGATCCAGAGCCCGGACCGCAATGTGCGCCGCGAGGCGTACGAGCGCATGTACGCATCGTTTCACGGCGTGATGAACACGCTGACGGCCACCTACGCCACGTCCGTCAAGAGCGACGCGTTCCGCGCGCGTGCGCGCGGCTTTGACGGGGCCTGCGAGGCCACGCTGTTCGAGGGCAACGTGCCCGTCGCCGTCTATGAGCAGCTGATCGAGGCGGCGCACGAGCGCCTGCCCGCCATGCAGAAATATCTTGACTTAAAAAAGCGCGCGCTCGGGCTCGACGTGCTCGAGATGTACGACCTGTACGTGCCCATGGTGCCGGACTGCGACATCCCGATGACGTTTGACGAGGCCAAGGCCGTCGTGCGCGAGGCGCTAGGGCCCCTCGGCGACGCGTACGGCAAATTGCTCGACGAGGCGTATGCCAGCCGCTGGATCGACGTCGTCGAGACGAAGGGCAAAACCTCCGGCGCGTATTCGTGGGGCTCGTACGGCACGCACCCGTACGTGCTGCTCAACCACAAGGACAACGTCGACCACGC
>CAZKGE010000032.1:0-13556 GCA_964552065.1 uncultured Oscillospiraceae bacterium
TCATCTCGTCGTTGATGTCGCGCGCGCGCACGTCGAACGCGCCGCGGAAGATGCCGGGAAACGCCAGGACGTTGTTGATCTGGTTCGGGTAGTCGCTGCGGCCCGTCGCAATAACCGCCGCGCCGCCCGCTTTCGCGTCGTCCGGAAATATCTCGGGCGTGGGGTTGGCGCACGCGAACACGATCGCACCGCCGCTCATCGAGCGCACCATGTCGACCGTGACCACGCCCGGCGCCGAGACGCCGATGAACACGTCCGCGCCGATAAGCGCGTCGGCGAGCGCGCCGCTTTTGCCGCGCTTGTTCGTCAATAGCGCCATCTCGTCCTTGACCGGGTTCATGCCCTCTTTCCGGCCCGCGTACACGATGCCCGCGCGGTCGCACAGCGTGATGTCCGCGTACCCGGCCGAGAGCAGCAGCCTCGTCACCGCAATCGAGGCCGCCCCCGCGCCGTTGATCACGATTTTGACTTCGCCGGGCCGCTTGCCGACGACCTTGAGCGCGTTCGTTAAGCCCGCGAGCGTGATGACCGCCGTGCCGTGCTGGTCGTCGTGAAAGATCGGGATGTCGCACTTTTCCTTCAGCTTTTTCTCAATCTCGAAACAGCGCGGCGCGGCGATGTCCTCGAGGTTCACGCCGCCGAACGAGCCGGAGATGAGTTGGATCGTGTTGACAATCTCGTCGACGTCCTTCGACTTGATGCACAGCGGGAACGCGTCCACGCCGCCGAACGCCTTGAACAGCACGCACTTGCCCTCCATGACCGGCATGCCGGCCTCCGGGCCGATGTCGCCTAAGCCCAGCACCGCCGTGCCGTCCGTTACGACCAGGCAGAGGTTCCAACGGCGCGTCAGCTCATAGCTTAAATCGACGTCCTTCTGAATCTCCAGACAGGGCTGCGCGACGCCCGGCGTGTAGGCCAGCGAGAGGTCCTCGCGCGTCGAAACCGGCACCGTGGCCACGACCTCGATCTTGCCCTTCCACTCCCGGTGCAGCCTGAGCGATTCTTTCGCGTAATCCATATTCGGTTCCCCTTATTCTGATTCAATGTTCGTTCAATATTCGCATTATATCCGGTTTTTGGGAGACGCGCAATGAAAACGGCCCGCGCGGGAGGGCGCGGGCCGTTTTGGGAATTGGGGAGGGAACGTTGGGAGAACGGTTGGGGGCGCCGCCCCCAATCCCCTGCCAAAGGGACCAGTCCCTTTGGAAACCCGCAGGAAAACCCGATGAACCGTTCGGGTTTCCAAAGGGGGTTACCCCCTTTGGCGGGGTGCAGGGGCGGAGCCCCTGCGGAAAAGCCATCGGTTCCCCTCTAGACTTCTTTAGCCCGCCCGTCAATAGAACAGCGTGACCGTGTTGACCACGCCGTCGGCGAAGTTGAACGTCAAAGCCGCTTCCTCCGTACCGACGACGATCGCCGCTTCGGTGGTGAGTTCGGCGTTGATGCTGTCGGCGTAGGCGGCCTCGACCTCGGCGCGCGTCGAGCCCACGCCGACGCCGCGCGCGGTCATGCCGGCCGCGGGCACGTACGCCGAGATGCCCGTAACGACCTTCGACGAATTGAGGTAGGTCGCGATATAGCCCTGGCTCATATAGAACAGCTGCATGGTCTCCATCTCGATCGCCGGAAAATCGTCCGCCTTGCCGAGCTTCTTTTCAATCGCGCCCGTCTTGACGCCCGGCTTGACGCCGTCGATCGACTCCTCGGCCTTGACGCGCTCCGCCACGGCCTCGTTGTCGACGGCGGCCGCGGGCGTGGCGGCGGTTTCTTCACCGGCGGGGGTCTCGGCGGCGCTCCCCGGCACGTCCGCAAGCGAAACGACGATGGTCTCGCCCTCCGTTTCCGTCTTGACGCACAGCGTCAGCGCGTCCACGGCGGTGTCCGGCGGCACGTCGAACTTGAGTCCCAGATCGTAAAAGGCTGACCTGCCGCTCTCGTCCGTCACGCCGCCGCCGTCAATCGAAAACCGGATCATCTTAAGCCCGTATTCCTTCCCCGCGGCGTCGCGCACGAAGAAGTCGCCGTCGTTGAGCATATGGCTGATGTCCTCGATCGTGAACGCTTTGTCCATGGACATAAGGCCGACCTCAACGAACTTGCCCTCGGGCTGTTCGCTCTCGGAGCCGTCGGTGACAACGTCGATCGCGTGCATCACGCCGCAGGTATGGCTCCCCCACGGGAACATCTTGGGCTCGGCTGTCGGCTGCGGTTCGGCCGTCGGCGCGGGCGTTTCCTCGGACGCGGCCGTCGGGGCCGGTTCCGCTGTCGGCGCCGCCGTAACCTGTGCGGCAGCGGTCAGATTCGCCTCCTTTTTCTGCACGCAGCCGGTAAACGCCGACGCAAAAAGCAGGCACGCAAGAACGATGGCAATATTTGTGCGTTTCATAAGCCTAAAAATCCTCTCTGTCCTCGTTGGACGTGTTAACCGGATCGCCCGAAACGTCGCGTTCGGAGCGCAGCGTGAGCGTGTAGGCGTAGTTCTTTTGCAGATCAAACACATCCGTCGAATCCGCTTCCAGCACCTGGTACGTCCCCTCGTCGCCGAACATGTCGGTCTCCCCGAACCATTCTTCGTACCCGTAGGCCGACTTGATCTGGTAGCTGCCCGCCGGCAGCCAGACCTTGCCGCTCTTGCCTTCGTCGATGCCGAGGCAGCTGACGAGCTCGCCGGACTCGCTGTATATCTTGATATAGGTGCGGCTGCCGTCCGACGCCGGCGGCTTGATCGTAAGCGAGCAGCTGCGGCTCTTAAACGCTTCGTTGCGGTACGTCTCGCCGCGCGGGAAATCCTGCACGCATTCGGCCATGCGGTCGGCCGAGTCGCTGAACCCTTCCAAGCCCATGAAGAGGTAGTACGCCTCGTAGAATCCGCCCGCGTCGAACAGCGCCGAGGCCTGCATGTACGCGGCCATGTTGCGGCAGTAGACACCCTTTTCGCCCGCGTCGGAGAAATCGGGGATCGTCTCGAACCGCTCGGCCGCCGCCTCGTAATTGCCGGCGTCCATCATCCCCGTCGCTTCGGCATAGACGGCCGTGCCTATGCAGAACTCCGCCTTGTCCGCGGAGTCACGGTATCCGTTCAGCGACTGGTACAGCGCGCCCGCGGCGGAGTAGCTCCCCTGCTCGAGCAGCTTTCCCGCCTCGCCGTACCGGAACGCGTCCTGGCACGCAAGCCCCTGCTCCTCGGCGTCCTGGAACGCCCCCAGCGCCGCGAAAGCCGCGGCCGCCTCCTCGTATCGCTCGCCATTCATCAGCCGCTTCGCGTTCTGGTAGGCCTCCATGTTACGGCAGTACAGGACCATGTCCGGCGAATCGTCGAACTCTTTAAGCTCCGCAAACACCGCCTCCGCCTCGGCGTACCGCCCGGTCTCGAGCAGCGTTACGCCGTCGTTGTACTTGGCCTGCTTCGCGTTGTGGACAAAGAGCGGGATCAGCACCGCGCACAGCAGCGCGGCGAGCACGCCGCCGCCAATCATCAGCAGCTTCTTTTTGCCGCCGGAAACCCAGGCTTTTAGCCGCGTGGCGGACTTGCCGGGCTGTTCGTTCGCGGGTTTTTTTTCGCTTGCGTACAGGGCCTGCGCGCCCTGTCCCGCAGGCGCAGCCCGCGCCGCATCGGCGTGTCCGGCGGCTTCTCGCACCGGCTCGGGGGCGCCGCACTGCGCCCCGGCCGCCTCCGCGGCGGCCTGCACCTCCGCGCGCACGTCGCGGCCGCACATCGGGCAAAACCGCAGCGCGTCCGGGATCACAACCTTACACTCTGGACAGATCATATGGCTCTCCTTTGCCTGTCATAATGGGATTCGCCGTGGCCGCCCTTCCCTAGAACAGCTGCGTAAACGCTCCTTTCGCCACGTCGTAGACGGCCCAGGCCGATTCGTCGTCCTCGCCTCCGAACGGATAAAGCACGATCTGCTGCGGGTCGGCGGTCGTGTCGAACGTGAACGTCAGCGAGTCGGCGGTCGTGCTGACCTGCGTCCATTCGTACGTTTCGCCGAAGGCGACGATCGAGGCCTGCACGGGCACGATCAGCTTATTGTTTCGGATCGGGATCACGGACCCGATGCCCGCCGCCTCGATCGTGACCGTCTGCTGATAGGCGTCGCTGAGGCGGATATCGCCGATCGTGCAGACGTATTCCTTGTCCTCGAAGCGGACGACGGCCGACGCCGTTCCCGCCGTCTCCTCCGTCTGCCGCTCCGCGGCCGCCCGCTCCTGCGCCGCGGCGCCGTACGCGGCGTCGTAGCGGACGAACTCCACCGGTGCGCTGCCGAGTTCCACGGTCTCCTCGACGCTGCCGTCGGTGCTGCGATAAAAATACGAATACGTAAGCACCGCGCTCGCGCGATCGCCGTCGATCACGACGCCGTCAAGCCGGCAGCGCCCCATGTCCATGGCCGTGCCCGTCGTGTACGGAAACGACATGGCAAACTCCTCCGTCACCGTCCAGTCCGACACGTGCCCGCCGGATTCGGGCAGGTCGAAGTCCATGTTTTTATTGTGAATCTCGATGTTGCGCACCTCTGCGCCGTCCGCGCTGAGGATGAACGCGATCGTCGATTGCTCCGCCCAGTCGAACTGCATCCTGCCGATATACAGCGTCTCGCCCTCCTCGTAAATCGGCGGGTCGAAGTCGAGATCCGCAAGCGTCATCGGCGGCGCCGCTTCGGCAGCCGCGGCCGCGGTCTGCTCCGCCGCTTCCGTCGGCTGCGGCGTGTTCACGGGAACGGCCGCCTTGCCCGCCCCGACGGTGGATTCGGGAGAATGCGCCTCGGACGCGTCGGCCTTGCGGACCATCGTCATGACCAGCATGCCGAGCGCGAATGCAGCGGCGGCGATAGCGGCGTAGACGAGCCAGCGCAGCCACGGCTTGCCCTTGCCGCGCGGCGCGGGCGCTGGGACCGCCGGCTGCGGCGCGGGAGTTAGGATTTCGGGCTGGATGGGCCCAGGCGCGGGCGCTGCGGCCACAGGCGGTTCCGGCGCGGGGGTCAAAACTTCGGGCTGAATGGGTTCGGCCGCGGGCGCTGCGGCCACGGGCGGTTCCGGCGCGGGGGTCAAAACTTCGGGTTGAATGGGTTCGGCAGCGGGAGCGTTCCCCGCGTCCGCAAATTGCACGGGCAGCACGGCATAGCCGCAGTCCGTGCAGAATCTTGCGCCCTCCGGCAGCTTCTTTCCGCAACTCATACAGAACATCGCATGGTCCCCCCGTTTATGCAATTTACAGTTGGTTTGTATGGCAGCCAAGCTGAACTCTTCGCATGTGACCGTTACGTAACATTCTAACGGAGCCGCAAAGAAAAAAGGTGTGCCGTCAGCACACCTTTCTATATTTTTTTCGACGCCTTACTCGACCACAACGGCAAAACCAGCCTCCTCGGCCACGGGCCGGATCCGGGCGGCCAGCGCCTCGTCCGCCTGCACGGCGGACAGCTCCGGCAGCAGCGCGAGCCTGTCCACGTCCTCCAGCATGAGTCCGGTCAGGCGCAGGTAGGTCAGCTCCCGATGCGCCTCGATGCCCGCAAGGCTCCTGATGTTCGTGTGGTCGATCTCGAGCTGCGTAAGGCCCGCCACGTCCGCGAGCGGCTCCAGCGAGTCGATGCCCGTGTACCCGAGCTTCAGCGTGTCAATCCGCTTGCCGGACAGACGCCGGTACGAATCCGTCTCGTTCGAGATGTCCAGGAAGCGGAAGACGCTGAACGCGTCCAGAAACGCCGGGTCGTAGCTGTTCGCGCTGCACAGGTCGATCAGCTCGAGCTTTACGCAGCTTTGCAGCGGCGAGAGGTCGCGCACGGGGCTGCCGTTGAGGCCGAGCGACGCGAGGTTTTGCATGTTGGCGAGGGCGCTTATATCCGAGACGCTGTTCCCCTTCAGCTCGAGCACCTCCAGCCCGGCCAGTTGGGCCACCGGCGAGATGTCGGTGATCTGCTGCGCGCCGAGGCAGATCTCGCGGAGGTTGGGCATGCGCTTGACGTCCTTGAGCGAGCGGATGGCGCCGTGCTCCTGGCTGCTCGACTGCCACTTCGCGGCGGACGCATAGTACGCGTCCTTGTCGGCCGAGCAGACCGTGCCGAACACGTACAGCCCGGTGATGCCCATCAGCTCCTCCTCGAAGATCGGCTCGTCCTCCGCCTTGCCGAGCTGGAGGCGGACGTCCTGCTCGATCAGCGGCTCGGCAAACCGCACCCGACCGCCCGCTGCCCACGCAAACAGCGCCTGCGATTGGTTTTTCAGTATGCCGATCCCCGGCACGAGCAGCGCGGCGGCCAATACGGCGGCGGTGGCGATGAAAACACGCCGCCTGCGCCGTACGGCGGGCAGCAGCTTAGCGAGCGCGTCGCGTACCTGCCGCGCGTCGGCATACCGGTCCTTCGGCGAGAACGCCATGCATTTTAATACGATCTGCGCAAGTCGCCGATCCTTGATCTCCTCCGCCGCGGCCTCCGGCCGCACCGCGCCCGTCAAAAGATAACACAGCACCGCGCCGAGCGAAAAGATGTCCGATCTTCGGTCCGTCTGCATGTAGCCGTACTGCTCCGGCGGCGCGAACATGCGCGTGCCGAACACGACGGTGTCCGTCTCGGCATTCCGGTCGTAGACACGCGAGATGCCGAAATCGATCAGCTTGACGCCGCCGTCGGGCTTAAGAATGATGTTCTGGGGCTTGATATCCCGGTGGATGATGGGCGGCGTGCGCCTGTGCAGATAGGTCAGTATGTCGCAAAGCTGCACGCCGATGCTGACCGCCTGCCGCGGCGGCATGCGCGCGGCCGCGGCTGCCTTGTCAAGCGGCGTCCCCTCGACGTACTCGCGCACGACGCAGAGCATGCTCCCGTTGCAATGCTCGCCGACAAACGCCGGAAGTCCCCCGTGGCGCAGCTGCCTGAGCAGGTCGTTCTCGTGCGTGCGCGCGCACCCCGCGCCGAGCGGGTAGCATTTGGCCACGGCGTACGCGCCGCTTTCACGATCGCGCACAAGCAGCGTCTCCCCCTGCTCGCCCGCGGCCAGGCATTCGAGCGCCTCGTAGCGCCTAAGAAAATCGGCCGGATAGCGGCTGTCGTCGAAGCCGTCGAGAAAGTCCTTGACGAAACGTTCAGTCACGGCGGTCCTCCCCGCCGAGCAGGGTCAGGCGCTGGGACTCCAAAAGCGTTTGCGCGTCCAGCACGTCCAGACCGTGGCTGATGCAGAACAGGATGACGGCGTCGCGCCGGATCTTGGGGTACAGCGCGCTTTTCTGCGCGATCTTGAGCAGCTGCTGCGTCTCGTCCACGTTCAGCGAAAAGCCGAACGCGAGCTGGACCACCTTGTCCCGCGAGGGCACGCGCCTGCCGTTGAAGAGCTGGTGGCCGTACGTGCGCTCGATTTGGGACTGCTTGATCACGCGCTCGCGCACGAGCCCCTTTTCCTCGCACAGTCTCGCAATGTACGCGCAAAAGTCGGGCGTCTGCAGCACCTCGCCGTTGGCCGAAAGAAAATCGGCGATGTCCGGCGCCTTGAACAGCCGATGCATCAGCGTTGCGGTTTTGATGGTGTTTCCCTCGCCCGGCATACGATCGTCTCCCGCCTTTTCCAATATATTTTAGTCACTCTTCCCCGGTCCGACAATATCCGGCAGCGAATTTGCGGTTATTTTTCGTAAAAAACATCAGCCCCCCGCGCGGGCTAGTTTCCGCAGTACAGGATGTCGTTCGCCACGGGCGTGTAGAACAGTGCGCGCACGCGCTCCCCTTCGCGCGTCTGCCCGCGAATCCACATCAGCTTCGTCACGACCGCCTCGGTCGTCATGTCGTACGCTTCGAGCACGCCGGCGCTGCTCTTTAGGCTGCTGCCCGTCTGGTACACGCCGATGTCGCTGCCCTCGAGCTGCACCTGCGTGGTCAAAACGACAGTCTTGCCCGCGCGCGTCGCCTCGGCGATCACGTCGAGGTAGCGCGCGTTGCCGAGCTGCGGGATTCCGCCCACGCCGTAGCTCTCGATGATCACCGCGTCGCTGCGTCCGAGCATGAACGCGAGCGCCTCCGCGTCCGCGCCGGGGATCAGCTTAAACAGCGACACGCGCTCCGACAGCGTGTCGTAGAATACCGGCGTCCTATCGTTCGGCAGCCGGATGTAGCTCAATACGCGTCCGTCCTGGATTGCGGCCAGGTCCGGGTAGTTGATGCTCATGAACGCGTCGAAGCTTTTAGAGCGCACCTTGCGCGCGCGCGTGCCCAGTATCACGCGGCCGTCGAACACGATCGTCACGCCCGCGGAAAAGTCGCTCGCGGCGTAGGAGAAGCTGTTGTACAGGTTGGACCGCGAGTCCGAGCCCTCCATCACGAGCGGCTTTTGCGAGCCGGTGATCACGATGGGCTTGGGGCTGTCCTGGATCAGGTACGAGAGCGCCGCCGCGGTGTACGCCATCGTGTCCGTGCCGTGCGCGATCACGAAGCCGTCGTAGCTTTCGTAGCGCGTTCGAATCGCCTCCGCCATCGCGAGCCAGTGATACGGCTGGATGTTCGTGCTGTCGATGTTGCACACCTGCACGGCGTCGACGTTGCAAAACTTTAAAATCGACGGCATATGGGCGAGGATCTCGTCCGTGGTCAACTGCGGCGCGAGTCCGTCCTGCGTGCCCTTGGACGCGATCGTCCCGCCCGTGCCGAGCAGAAGTATCCGTTTCATGATGGTTTTAATTGCCTCCTCCCGATATGCGCCGCGGCTTTTTTCGGTTTCGACCGGTATTTTCGGCGGTTTTTAAGCAAATTTACCCGTTTTGCCCGCCGCACTGTGACTTTCTCACAGAATAAAACGCAAAAAACGCGTATGCTAGTTGCAGAAGAATGAAAGGAGCGCGAATAACGATGTCAGTCATCAGCGTAACAAACAGCAATTTTGAGTCCGAGGTGCTGCTGAGCGATAAACCCGTCCTCGTCGATTTCTTCGCCCCGTGGTGCGGACCGTGCCGCATGGTATCGCCGCTTGTAGACGAGATCGCCGTCGAGCGCGACGACATTAAGGTCGTCAAGGTCAACATCGACGAGCAGCCGCAGATCGCCTCGCAGTACTCCGTCATGAGCATCCCGACGCTCGTCGTCATCAAGGGCGGTCAGGTCACGAACAAGGCCGTCGGCGCAAGGCCGAAGAACGCCATACTCGATCTGCTCAGGTAACCCGGTTCCCCGGCGGCCGTCCCCCGCGGCCGGCCAAACTTTGGACAGCCTCCTCCGCCGTTGAAACGGCGCAAAACAGCGCCCTGCGCCTACCCGGCCAGGGCGCTCAGCTTTTTGCGGTCCGTCAGCGTCACGTCGCCGCGGCTGAGCCGCACCATGCCCTCGGACTGGAAGTACCGCAGCATGCGCGTGACGACCTCGCGCGCCGTGCCCAGGTGCCCCGCGATCTGCTCGTGCGTGATGCACAGCTGCTCGCTCTCCTCGATGCCGCTCTCCGCCAGCAGAAACGACGCGAGCCGGCTGTCCATGCTGCGGAACAGCACCTGGTCCATAAGCCACATCACCTCCGAAAGGTGCGCGGCCATCAGCTCGTTCGTGTAGTTCGCCATCGGGATCGACGTCTCCGTAAGCTTTTGGTACGTCGCGACCGGGATCACCCACAGCCCGGTGTCCTTCTCCGCGGACACCGTGACCTGAAACTGGATGCTCGCAAGCATGCACGAGCCCGAAAACAGGCACATGTCGCGCTCCAGCAGCCGGTACAGCGTCACCTCGCGGCCCGTCTCCGATAGAACGTAGGCGCGCAGCTGCCCGCTGCGGATCAAAAACATGCCCACGCAGTCCGCGTCGCCGTTGTGCAGCACCGTGCCCGCCGGAACGCTGCGGAACGTAACGCTCTGCGTCAAAAGCGCCCGCTCCGCATTGGTCAGCTTGTCCCACACCGGAAAATACGTCTCAAACCCTTCCATGCTTTTGCGCGCCCTCCTTCCGGTATGTATTATACCGCCTGCGCCGGGTTTTTGAAAGCGGAAGCGGCGTTTTTGGGGGAAACGTTGAGGATGGGGGGAACGGCCGCTGCGGCGGAAAGGAGAACGTTGAGGGCTCCCCACAGTTCGCAATGGTCGCGCAGCCCCTTTTGGGCCCGCGCTCCCTTGCTCACTGGGCCTCCGCCTCGCTTCATCCGCCACAGGCGGCGCTCGGCTGCGGCCCTCTCAAACACCCGCCAAAGGAGGTTTCCTCCTTTGGCAGGGGCCCGGGGACGGAGTCCCCGCAAAAAGAAAGCGTATTCCTGTAAATTGCTCCTCCCACCATAAAAAGACCTCCCGCCTGCGCGGGAGGTCTATTTTCTCGTTTTCCCGGGTTATTCGTAACCCCGGCTTTTTCAGCCCTCGGCGTCCTGCCCGCCGCGGCGCGCGCGGCGGCGCCCGGCGGCGGCGGACGCTAAGTTCAGGAGCACGATCGAACCGATGATGAAGGCCGAGACGAGGAATATGCCGGCCATGCCCTGCACCATCACGAAAAGCGAGGATTCAAACGCAGCAACGTTCATGTTATGGCACCTCCTAGCCTAACAGCGAGATGATCAGCCCGCCGGCGATGACCGACGCGATCTGACCGGACACGTTGACGCCGACGGCGTGCATGAGGAGGAAGTTCTGGTCGTCCTCGGCCAGGCCCATCTTATGCACGACGCGCGCGGACATCGGGAACGCCGAGATGCCGGCGGCGCCGATCATGGGGTTGATCTTTTTCTTGAGGAACAGATTGAGGAGCTTGGCGAACAGCACGCCGCCGACGGTATCGAAGACAAACGCGACGAGGCCGAGCGACAGGATCAGAAGCGTCTGGGGATTGAGAAACGCTTCCGCCTGCATCTTGGCCGCGATCGTGAGGCCGAGGAACAGCGTAATCAGGTTGGCGAGCGCCTTCTGCGCCGTCTCCGAGAGCGAGTTGAGTACGCCGCACTCGCGGACGAGGTTGCCGAACATCAAAAAGCCGACCAGCGCGACGGAGCGCGGCGAGAACAGCCCCGTCACGGCGGTAACGATGATCGGAAACAGGATGCGCGTTGTTTTCGATACGGTGTTCTTCGAATATTCCATGCGGATGCGGCGCTCATGCTTCGACGTTAAAAGCCGGATCACCGGCGGCTGCACGATCGGCACCAGCGCCATATACGAATAGGCGGCCACGATGATCGGGCCGAGATAGTTGGAATGGAAAAAGTTTGCCACGAAGATCGACGTCGGGCCGTCGGCCGCGCCGATGATCGCGATCGAGGCCGCGTCCTTGATCTCGAAGCCGAACAGCGAGGCGAGGCTCAGCGTAAAGAAGATGCCGAACTGCGCGGCGGCGCCGAAGAACATCAGCTTGGGGTTCATCAAAAGCGGGCCGAAGTCGATCATGGCGCCGATGCCGATGAACAGCAGCAGCGGGAACAGCTCGTTGGCGATGCCCGCGTCGAACAGGACGTTAAGTATGCCCGTCTCGGTCGCGCCGTGGATCACCTGCGTCACGGCGCCGGACATCGGGAGGTTGACAAGGATCGCGCCGAACCCGATCGGCAGCAGCAGCGCGGGCTCCATGTCCTTCTTAATCGCGAGATAGATCAATAGTCCGCCGATTGCCCACATGATCGGCTGCTGCCAAGTCAGCGCTGCAAAGTTCGAGAAAAGTTGCTCCATTTCATCACCACCAAATCCAAATTCTCCCCATGTTATCAGCATAACAAAACGGCCGCTTTTTTTCAAGCGGTCCCCTAATATTATCCCACATCCGAAATTTTCACGCAAATGAACCCAATATTTTGCGCCTTACCCGCAGATAAACGTGCCGCCGGCCAAAATCATGATATGATAGAATAGTTATATTGTGGCCAGGACAGCAATGCCGTGTGCGGCAGCCGGCGCGTCCGCGTTTGAAGCTTGCATGGATGCCCGCACGGGTGGCAATATAGAGGGGTACGAGGATGCCCCGGACAGCATCCCGTTTTGTATCGCCCGTTTGATATGTCCGGTGAATTGGGAGGGGGACAACACAATTTGGAGTTTGGATTCACGTTTTTCTGCTCGCAGCTGATCAGGAGCCCGGCGCTGTTTATATCGGTCGTGCTCACGCTCGGCGTCATATTCGTCAACGGCTGGACGGACGCGCCGAACGCGATCGCAACCTGCATCGCCACGCGCGCGATCTCGCCGAACATGGCCATCGTGATGGCGGCGGTGTTCAATTTTCTCGGCGTGCTGGTGATGACGTTCTTCAACGCCACGGTCGCCATGACGATCAAGAACATGGTCAACTTTCAAGGCGACGCCATGCTGGCGCAGACGGCGCTGTGTGCCGCGCTCGTGGCGATCATCATATGGGCGGTCGCGGCCTGGTACTTCGGCATCCCGACCAGCGAGAGCCACGCGCTGATCGCCGGGCTCTCCGGCGCGGCCATCGCGCTCAGCGGCAGCTTTGCCGGCATCAACGGCTCGGAGTGGATCAAGGTCATCTACGGCCTGCTGCTCTCGACCGTGCTCGGCTTTGCTCTGGGGTACCTGGTCACAAAACTGATCGTGCTGCTGTTTCGGAGGGTCGACCGGCGCAGGACCACGCGCGCGTTCCAGGGCCTTCAGATCGCGGGCGGCGCGGCGATGAGCTTCATGCAAGGAGCGACGGACGGACAGCAGCTCATGGGAGCGCTGATCCTCTGCGTGTTCCTGGCAAACGGCGCGGACACGACCGGCAACGTCGTTCCCCCGGTCTGGATGATGCTGCTCTGCTCGCTCGTGATGGGCCTCGGCACGTCCGTTGGCGGCTGGCGCATTATCAAGGCAGTCGGCATGGACATGGTCAAGCTCGAAACCTACCAGGGCTTTGCGGCCGACATCGCGGGCGCGCTGTGCCTGCTGCTCTCGTCGCTGCTCGGCATCCCCGTGAGCACGACGCACACCAAGACCGCCGCCGTCATGGGCGTCGGCGCGTCGAAACGGCTCTCGTCGGTCAACTTCGGCGTGGCCAACAGCATGGTGCTGACGTGGGTGCTGACGTTCCCGGGCTGCGGTCTGATCGGATACCTTGTCGCCAAGCTGTTTTTCGTATTGTTTAGATAAACATGGAACGGCCAACCAGAAACGGAGGAAGCATATAGATTATGAAAGCCCAGAAAAGCCTGTTCTACTGCAACTTTGAGAAGAGCGCGTCGCTCGCGTACGATTCGGCGCGCCTTTTGTCGGATATCCTGTCGAACTTTAACCCCGAGGAGCTGCCGGTCAGCATGCGCCGCATGCACGAGATCGAGCACGCCGCCGACGAGGTCAAGCACGAGGTCACGGCGGAGCTGTCGCGCGCGTTCGTCACGCCGATCGACCGCTACGACATCGCCAAGCTGATCGAGAACCTGGACAACGTGACCGACTCCATCGAGGAGGTCTTAATCCGCATCCATATCTGCAGCGTGAGGACCATCCGCCCCGACGTCGAGCCGTTCACGGCGCTTTTGACCCGCTGCTGCGACAACATGCACAAGCTCCTGCGCGAGTTCACGCACTTTAAGAGCAGCGGCACGCTCCGCACCTACATCATCGAGATCAACCGCCTCGAGGAGGAGGGCGACCGGCTGTATATGCACGCGATGCACCG
>CAZKGE010000033.1:0-13329 GCA_964552065.1 uncultured Oscillospiraceae bacterium
CATGTCTTTATTATACCAGAAAGTCCCTGGGCAGCGACTTTTTTGACAGACTGAAGCAGCCTTCCAGGCTGCTTTTTAGTTTGCTTTCAAAGGACTAGGCGGAGGCGTTCGCCTCTGTGTCCGGCCTGCAAGGATTCCCAAGGGACGTGTCCCTTGGGCGGGGTACAGGGGCGGAGCCCCTGCGTATCCTCGTTCCCCCTTACTCGTTCCCCTCCAATAACCGCTCCACAATTCCGCCGCAGCATAAAAAAGGCCCCCGTGGGGGCCCTTTCTATATGCAATTATGCCCGCGCTCCGTTCCCGTTTCCGTCCGCCTATGCGATCGCGGCAAACGCCTGCTCCAAATCCGCTGTGATATCGTCGATGTGTTCCGCGCCGACCGAGAGGCGCACGGTGCCGGGACGGATGCCCGCCTCGAGCAGCTCGGACTCGTTCATCTGCGAGTGCGTGGTCGAGGCCGGATGGATGACGAGCGACTTTAAATCCGCGACGTTGGCGAGCAGCGAGAATAGCTTCAGGCTCTCGCAGAACTTCTGCGCCCGATCCCCGCCGCCCTTGATTTCGAACGTAAATATCGACGCCGCGCCGTTCGGGTAGTATTCGCGGTACAGCTCCGCCTGCCGCCCGGTTGCGAGCGACGGGTGGTTGACGCGCTCGACGAGCGGGTGGTTCTTTAGATATGCGACGACCTTCAGCGCGTTTTCGACGTGCCGCTCCACGCGCAAAGACAGCGTTTCGAGCCCCTGCAGCAGGAGGAACGAATTGAACGGGCTGATCGCGGCGCCGGTATCGCGCAGGAGCGTCGTGCGCAGCTTGATGATGTAAGCTAAGTTCCCCGCCGCCTGCGTGAAGACCGCGCCGTGGTAGCTCGGGTTCGGCTCGGAGAGGCCGGGGAACTTGCCGCTTTTTGCCCAGTCGAATCCGCCGCCGTCGACGATCACGCCGCCGAGCGCCGTGCCGTGCCCGCCGATGAACTTGGTCGCGGAGTGCGCGACGATGTCCGCGCCGTGCTCGATCGGCCGGAACAGATAGGGCGTGGCGAACGTGTTGTCGACGATCACGGGCACGCCGCGCGCGTGCGCGTTCTCGGCGACCGCGTCCAGGTCGATGATGTCGCTGTTCGGGTTTCCGAGCGACTCGAGGAACACCGCCTTGGTGTTGCCGCGGATCGCCGCGGCGAAGTTTTCGGGCTCGGCGCCGTCGACGAACGTCGTCTCGATGCCCTGGTCGCGCAGCGTATGCGCAAAGAGGTTGTAGGTCCCGCCGTACAGCGCGCTGCTCGACACGATGTGATCGCCGCACTTGGCAATGTTCTGAATCGAATACGCGATGGCCGCGGCGCCGGACGCGGTCGCAAGCGCCGCGGCGCCGCCCTCGAGCGCCGCGATTCGCTTCTCAAACACGTCCGACGTCGGGTTCGTCAGGCGCGTGTAGATGTTGCCGCCCTCCTGCAAAGCAAAGCGCCGCGCGGCCTGGCCGGCATCCTTGAATACGTACGACGTCGTCGCGTAGATCGGCACGGCGCGCGCGTCCGTGGCCGGGTCCGGACTCTCCTGCCCGACATGCAGCTGCAGCGTCTCAAACCGGTACTGTGCCATCCTGTGTTCCCCTCTCAATTTCATACTAAATATATATGTATTATATTGCATTATATCCATTATTCCCATCTGGTCAATAGGAAATTTAAACGCGTTTTTTCCAAAATCCGCGCGCTGCCGCGCCGGCCCCGCCGCAACTCAGCTGCGGCCCTGCAGAAGGTCCTCCAGCGTGACGCTTTCGAGATACTCCTGAATGCGCCGGTCGAGCTCCGTCCACATCGGCAGCGTCAGGCAGGTCGCCGCGCGGCCGCAATCGTTTTTTTCGCAGGTCAGGCAGTTCACGGGCGCAAGGCTGCCCTCGGTCAGCCGCAGGACCGAGCCCGCGGTATACGCGCCCGGCTCGCGGGTCAGCCGGTAGCCGCCGTTTTTGCCGCGCTGGCTCACCAGCAGCCCCGCACGGCAGAGCGTGGCCACGATCGCCTCGAGATACTTGACCGAGATCCCCTGCCGCTCGGCGATGCCGCCCAGCGGGACGTATTCGTCCGGCGGCTGCTGCGTCAGGTCGAGCATCACGCGCAGCGCATACCTGCCCTTTGTGGAAACCATCACGCCGCATCGCCTCCGTTCAATTATAATGTGCCGAAATTCTCCGGTAGCATCGATGCCCGCCGCACGGCGGGCTATCTGCGTCCCGAAGCCGTTCAAAAAAAGCCCTGGCCGCGCCGCCCAAGTTCCCCGGTCCTACGAGGTTTGCTTGCCGGCAGCCCCGATGCCGTAGATGCGCTCGATGTGCTCCGGGAACAGCGCCAGCATCGAGGTGCCCACGCCGGGCCGAGGCGCGTCCCAGGCCTTGCCTTGGCTTCCCGCGATGGCGATGAGCTCCTTCATGCGCGCCTTGGTGCCCTTCTGGATCAGCGCCCAGAGCTGGTACGCGCCGTTTCCGCCCGTGTCGTAGCGGGCGATCTCGTCGCAGGCCCAGCGGTGCAGGTCGTTGGACACGTTGACCTTGTTGATGCCGAGGCGGCAGGCCTTTTCGATGTTGCCGTCGCCGCTGCCGGAGCCGCCGTGCAGCACGAGTGGGAAGCGCGTCGCCTCCTTGATCGCGACGAGACGGTCGAAGTCCAGCTTCGGCGTGCCCTTGTAGGCGCCGTGCGCCGTGCCGATGGAGACGGCCAGCGCGTCGATGCCGGTCTCGTCGATGTACCGCTTGGCCTCGTCCGGCTCGGTGAACACCAGATTGCCCGCCTCGAGATACCGGTCCCCGGCCCCGACGTGGCCGAGCTCCGCCTCCACGCTGACGCCGATCAGATGGCAGAGCCGGACCAGCTCCCTTACCTGCGAAACGTTTTCATCGTACGGCTGCGAGGAGCGGTCGGCCATCACGGACGTAAACCCGGCCCGGATCGCGACGAGCACCTCTTTTAGAACCCCGTCGAACGAGGGATCGCCGCTGCCGCCGTGGTCGAGGTTGACCGCGATCGGCACGCTCGAGCGCTCGCACAGCTCGGCCAGGTATTTCCCGAAGAACACGAGGTCCGGCGACGCGTTGTAAATCACGTCGAGTATCAGCGGCGATCTCAGCTCCTCCGCCGCCTCGATGACCGGCCGCGCGTTCAGCTCGTGCCCGACGTTCGGCGCGATCACCGCGTACCGCCCGTCGTTGGCACGGTCGAGGATCTCCTTCATTGAAACAAGCATGGTGTTTCTCCCCCTGTCCCGCCTTGGCAGGCCGCCGCGCGCGGACGATCGCACGGCGGCGCTTTTCTCCTATTGTACCGCGGCCGCGCGCGAAACGCCAGAGCGGCGCGGTTGCTTTTGCGATCTGTCCGGACTTATCCAAAACGTCCGATCATGCAAAAGAACCCGGGCTGTGATGTCGAAACTTGTAATTGAACGGGAATTCATATAAAATATATTTGATTTTGATGCAGCGCCGGCGGCGGCTCGTGGGGCGTCCGGCCGCGGGAAAGACTGGCGGGGAAACAATGCTCGGAACGGTTCTCTTTGGCATCGGCCCGACGGCCCTTGCCTTTTTCCATGAGGCGGAAACAAACGGCGGGATCGAGATCGCGGCTTTTTGCTGCGCGCGCGACGAGATCACGGCCGGCTCCTACTGCGGCCTGCCGCTCGTCCCCTTCGAGGACGTCGAGCGGCTGTATCCGCCCGGGAAATACGACATGCTGACGCTGTTCGGCCATCGCCGCATGCGCGACCGCGAGGACGCGTTTCTTGCCGCGAGGAGCAAGGGCTATTCGCTGCCGAACTACGTCAGCCGCAAAGCGAATATCGAAAGCGGCGTTTCGATGGGCGCGGGCAACATCGTCTGCGCGTTTGCGCACATCGGCTTTGACTGCGCGCTCGGCGACGGCAACATCATAAGGCAGCACGTCTACGTCGGCCACCAGGGACGGATCGGCTCGCACAACATTCTCTCCCCCGGCGCGACGATCGGCGGGAAATCCACCATCCGCGACCTGACGTTCGTCGGCCTCAACGCGACGGTCGCAACCTACGCCGACATCGGCACCGAGTGTTTGATCGGCGCGGGCAGCCTCGTGCTCAAGTCCGCGGTGCCCTATTCCGTGTCCTTCGGTTCGCCCGCGCGGCCGGTGCGGTATCACCGCGACACGGGCGTCATGTTTTAACAGCTTCATTTCATAAATAGGAGGATCGCCATGCCCCCCTTAGTCGTCAACTTCACGCCCACCGGCATGCTGCCCACCAAAGCGGACTGCGCGTTCGTGCCCATCAGCGCGCGAGAAATTATCGAGGACGTGCGCGACGCCTGCGGCATCGGCGTCACCAGCGTGCACCTGCACGCGCGGGACGAGGCCACGGGCGCGCCGACATACCGCGCGGACGCGTTTGCCGAGATCATCGGCGGCATCCGCGCGTTCGCGCCGGAGCTTGTGATCGCGGTTTCGACGAGCGGGCGGCAGTATCCCGAGATTGAAAAGCGCGCCGAGGTGCTGAACCTTGCCGGCTGGGAAAAGCCCGACATGGCGAGCCTGACGCTGAGCTCGCTCAACTTCAACAACATCGCGAGCGTCAACGCGCCCGAGACGATCCAGGCGCTGGCGCGGCGGATGAACGAGGCGGGGATCAAGCCCGAGCTCGAGGCGTTCGACGCCGGCATGATCAACTACGCCAAATACCTGGCGCAAAAGGGGCTCCTGCGCCCGCCGTTCTGCTTCAGCCTGATATTCGGCAACATCGCGTGCGCGCAGCCGGATTTGCTCTCGATGGGCCTGATGCTGAACAACCTCCCGCCGGACTCGACCGCGCAGTTCGGCGGTATCGGCCGGTTCCAGTTTACCGTCAACGCGATCGCCGTCGCGGCGGGGTACGGCGTGCGCGTCGGGCTCGAGGACAACTATTGGTACGACGACGCGCGCACGACGCTCGCGTCCAACCGGATGCTGCTCGAACGCGTCCGCTCGCTCGCGGCCGCGTGCGGCCGGGACATCATGCGGCCGCAGGAACTGCGGCGGCGGCTCGGGCTGCGTAAAGGCGGCGGCGACTACGGCTGCTGAGCGGCCGGGAGGTTTTTATGCGTGATCAGATCCTTTCGATCCTGGCGGACGTCAAGCCGACGGCCGACTTTTCATCGGCCGACCGCCTGCTCGCCTCGGGCGCGCTGGACTCGTTCGACGTCCTCGTGCTGGTCAACGAGCTCTCGGCCGCGTTCGGCGTGCAATTCTCCCCGCGCGATTTAACGCCGGAAAACTTCGATTCCGCGGATTCCATCGCCGCGCTGATCGCGGACAAGCTGAAAAAGAAAGCGTGACGCCGTGCGCACGATTCCGGAAAGTCTGGCAAGGCACGCGCGCCTGTCCCCGTCCCGCCTTTGCGTCGCGGACGCGGAGCGCGCGCTGACCTACAAAGAGTTCTTCGAGGCCGCGCTGGGCTTTGCCGCGTTTTTGAGCGCGCACGGCTGCGCCCCCGGCGCGCGCGTGCTCGTGCAGGCCGGACAGAGCGTCGGGTTTGCCGTCGCGGCGATCGGTGCGCAGTGCGCGCGCTGCGTCAGCGTGCCGGTCGATATTGACGCGCCGCCCGCGCGCGTGCTCGAGCTTGCCCGGCTCACCGGAGCCGCGTTCGCCGTCGCACGCGAGGCGGACGGCCTGCCTTGCGTCGCCGTTTTGCCGCGGGACGTGCTGCCGCTTGCCGAACAATACGCCGCGCGCGGCATCTTTGCCGCCCCGGACCCGGACGCGCTGTCCGAGATTTTGTTCACCACCGGCACGACGGGCCAGTCCAAGGGCGTGATGCACACGTTCGGCTCCGAGGCGGCCTGCGCCGAAAATCAGGTGCGGGCGCCCGCGGTCTCCGCGCGCGACGTCTGGGCGGCGCCCACCCCCCTAAGCCACGCGATGGGGCTGCGCAAGCTGCACGCCACGCTCCATGCCGGCGGCACGGTCGTGATTACAAACGGCGTGGCGTTTGCCGCCGCGTTTTTCGACGCCATGGACCGGTACGGCGTCACGGTCCTTTCGTTGACGCCCGCCTACCTTTCGTTTCTTCTCCGGCTGTTCCCCGGCGAGCTTGCCCTGTTGAACGGCCGGCTGCGCTGCCTGAACGTGGGCGCGGCCGCGGCGCCGCAGGCCGACCTTGCCGCGCTTTCCAACCTGCTCCCGGACGTGATGGTCAGCATCGTCTACGGCTCCACGGAGGCGAGCGCCTGCGCGTACTACAGCTACACCGGCGCGCCGGGAAAACCCGGCTGCGTCGGGCGCGTCAACGTCAACGCAAAGATCGCCATACTGGACGACGCGGGCGTCCCCGTCGCCGCGCCCGAAACGTCCGGCCGCATCGCGGTCTCTGGCAAATGCGTGATGCGGGGCTACTACAACGAACCGGAGCTGACGCGGTCGGTGCTGCGGAACGGCCGCCTGCTCACGGGCGACGTCGGCTACTTTGGCAGCGACGGCCTGTTGTATCTGCTCGGCCGCGCGGACGAGGTGATCAACTCCGGCGGGTTCAAGATCGCGCCCGCCGAGATCGAGGCGGCCGCGCAGGCGCTCGACTGCGTCGCGGACTGCGCGTGCGTCCCCGCGCCGGACGACATGCTCGGCCAGGTCCCGAAGCTGTTTGTCGCGCTCAGGCCCGGCCACGCTTTCTCCGCGGCGGCCATCTATGCCGGGCTGGCGAAGGTGCTGGAGCGGCATCTCCTGCCGCGTGAAATCGTTCTGACCGACAGCATTCCGCGCACGCCCTCCGGAAAACCGCAGCGCGCGCTGCTGGCCCGGCGCGCCGGGCCGCGGGAGGGTTTGTAGAGATGTCGTTTCTTTCCGTAAAATTCGTCGCCTTCCTGCTGCCCGCGCTGTTCCTTTACTATCTTGCGCCGCGGCGCGCGCAGTGGATCGTGCTGCTTTTTGCGAGCGCCGTTTTCTACGCGCTGTCCGGCCTCGCCAACGCCGCGTTCCTGCTGCTCTCCGTCACGGCGACCTATTTCGGCGCGCGCGCGGCCGCGCGCCTCGTTTCCTCCGGCGATCCCGGCGGCCGCCGCCGCGCAAAATGGCTCGTCGGCCTGCTGCTTGCCCTCAACTTCTGCATGCTCGCGGCGTTTAAGTGGCACGGCACGGCGCAATCCCTCGCGCCGCTTGCCGAACGGCTCGGGCTCATGGTCGATTCGGGTGGAATCGTCCTGCCGCTGGGCATCTCGTTCTACACGTTCCAGGCGACGGGCTACCTCATCGACGTCTACCGGCAGCGGATCGCGCCGGAGCGCAATTACGCGCGGTTTTTCCTGTTCGTCTCGTTCTTCCCGCAGCTCGTGCAGGGGCCGATCAGCCCGTTTGAACACCTGTCCGCACAGCTGACCGCCGCGCACGCGTTCGATTATACGCGCTTAAAGAGCGGCGCGCAGCGCATGCTGTACGGCTGCATGAAGAAGCTCGTGATCGCCGACGCGCTCGCGCCGCTGACGGCGCGCATATTCGAAGACACCGCCGCATACCCGGGCATGTACATCGCTTTGGCAGCCGTGCTCGGCACGTTTCAGCTCTACTGCGATTTCTCCGGCGGCATCGACATGGCGCTCGGCGCGGCGGAGCTGTTCGGCATCGCGCTGCCCGAGAACTTCCGCCAGCCGTTTTTCTCGCGCTCGCTGCCGGAGTACTGGCGGCGGTGGCATATCACGCTGAACGACTGGTGGCGCGAATACCTGTTCTTCCCCGTCGCGCTGTCACGCCCGATGAACCGCCTCGGCAGATTCCTGCGCAAGCATACTGGGCCGACGTTTTCCAAGATCGCCAGCGTATACGTCGGCATCCTCGTGGTGCGCACGGCAAACGCGCTGTGGCACGGGATCAGCTATAAATACCTTGCGTCCGGCCTGTATGTCGGCGCCCTGATGATCGGCGCGCTCGCGCTGCGCGGCCCGTTTGCCAAAGCCGTCGAAACGCTCGGCATCCGCGCGGAATCGCGACCGTGGCGCGCGTTCCAGATGCTGCGCACGTTCCTGCTGCTTTGCGTCAACCGGCTGTTTCTGCAGTCCGAGCGGCTGTCCGCCGCGCTGACCGCGTTCCGAAACCTGTTTTCAACGTTCAATCCCGAGATCTTTGTCAACGGCGCGCTGAAAAAACTGCATTTCCCGCTCGAGCGCAGCCTGCCCGTATGCGCGGGCCTTTTCGTCGTGCTGATCGTCGACATCCTGCGCGAGCGCGGCGTCCCGATCCGCAGCCGGCTGAACAAAGCGCCCCTCGCCGTCGAGTGGTCCGTGATGCTCGCGCTGATCTTCTTTACGCTGCTGTTCGGCAGGTACGGCGCGGCGTACGACGCCGGGAGCTTTATCTATGCGGGGTTTTAGCATGAAAAACCATTGGTGGCTGCGGCTTAGCGCGTTTATACTGACCGCCCTGCTCATCGCGGCGTATCTTGGCCGGGTCCTTTCGGTCAAGCAGACCGTTTCTGTCGGCGGCGACGGCATGACTTTGACCGTCGCAGGCCAGTACGCGGAACAGCGGAACAGCCTGGACGTGCTCTCGCTGGGTTCGAGCACCTCGCGCGCGATGATCTTTCCTAAGACGATCTACGACGCGCAGGGCATTGCCGCGTACTCTCTGGCCACGCCGCTGCAGGACGCGCGGCTGGGCTATTACCTGCTGCTGGACGCGCTGCGCAGGCAGAAACCGTCCGTTCTATTGGTCAATCCCACCTTTCTGTTCGAAGGCTCGCCGGAGGACGAGAAGGAGGGCTTCGTGCAGATGGCTTCGGTCGCCATGCGCCCGTCGCTTACCAAGCTGCGCATGCAGCTCGACATGTCGAAGCAGCTGAGCGGCCATAGCCTGGCAAAGCTTTTGTTTCCCATCCTGCGCTTCCGCGAGCGCGCGACGGAGCTTACGCGTTCGGATTTCGACCTTCGCCCGTTCTTTTCTCCGCACCCGTTCAAGGGCACCTCGGTGTATTTTACGCGCTATGACGGCGAGCTGAACGGGACCTTCCTGCCCGACGCCGGGACGGAGGCCGCGTTTTCGCGCGACGGACTTGCGTACACCGGGAAAATCCTTGCCGTCTGCCGCGAAAAGGGCATCCGCGTGCTGATGGTCGCGCCGCCGAAGACCGGCTCCTGGACGAGACAGCACCACGTGCTGGCCAAGAACTTCTGCGCGGAAAACGGGCTGAACTTCATCGACTTCAACGATCAAACGATTCTCGCGACGACGGGCTTCGACCCGCGCACGGATTATATGGACATGGGCATCCACGCAAACTTCTACGGGCAGCAAAAGCTGTCCGCATACCTGGCCGCGTACCTGCGCGCGCAATACCCCGGCCTCCCCGACCACCGCGGCGACGCGCGGTACGCTTCGTGGGACCGCCTCACTCTGCCCGAACAGCCGCAGCCGTGAATCCGCGGGCAAGCCGCCGGGGGACGGCGGACGGGCGCGCTCTGCGTATAAGAAAGAGGCAGACCGCAGCGGGTCCGCCCTTTTTTCGCTCAATTTCACCCATATCCTTTATGAGTTTTCTTTTTCCTCCACTTTTTCTTTTGCAAAAGAAAAAGTGAACAAAAAGAAAATCGGGAACCGCTCTCAATTCTTCTCGCCGCACTAAATTTAAATTCCTTGCGTAAAAACGGGGCAGATCAAAGCGGGTCCGTCCTTTTTTCGCTCAATTTCACCCATATCCTTTATAAGTTTTCTTTTTCCTCCACTTTTTCTTTTGCAAAAGAAAAAGTGGACAAAAAGAAAATCGGGAGCTGCTTTCAATCTTCCGCGCCACGCTGGCGGCGCGCTACCGGGTAAACCCCTCCGGGTAGCACGCGTGCATCGTCTCGATGATGCCCTCCCGCACGCCGCCGCGGCTGTAACCCAGCTCCGCCGCCACCTCGTCCACCGTCCGCTCGGGGATGTAGAGCTCCTCGTCCATAATGTCCAGCATCAGCCGCTTCATATCGAGGCCGGACTGCTTGCCCTCCTTTGCCTCGCGGCGCGCGATCTGCTGTGCGCCGAGCGCGCAGAGCCAGCCGGGCAGCTGCACGATGGGCTTATCAATGCCGAGCCCCTCCTGCATCCACGTTAGCATCGCGCGGTAGTTGTGGTTCTCGTCACCGATCGGGTAGCGCCGGCCGTGCTCGCCGCGCTCCAGCGCGCCGACGCCCGCCTCGCCGACGCCGCGCACGTGGATCATCGTCGTGCCGCCTTTGGGGAAGAAGATCGCCGGCGCGCGGAAGAACCGCTCGATGAACACGTCCTTCCAGATCGGCGTGCGGTTCGGCATGGAGCCGAATATATAGGGCAGTTCGAGCACCATCACGTCCATCGCGCCCGCGCCCTCGGCAAGGACGCGCTCGGCCTGCTCGACGCGGCAGCGAACGTACGGGTGGATTTCAGCGAGACGCTTTTGGGGGTGCAGCCGGTCGAACGCGGCAAAATAGGAGTTGTACACGACCGCGCGCTTCACGTTGGCGCGCCGCGCGGCGCGGAACACGAGCGCACAGCGCTCGACCAGCCGCTCGTGAAAGAACGCGTACGCGGGCGCGGGCGGGACCACGCGGTCGTCCGGGCCCACGGAATAGACCATCGCGTCGTAACCGGAAAACGCGTCCACGAGCGCGTCCTCGCCCATCCTGAACACGTCGCCGAAGTGAGTGTCGATCTCCTCCGGGTACCAGCCCGCCAGCGGCACGTCGTCGACGGACAGAGAGCCGACCGCGTGCCCGCGGCCGAGCGCCGCGAGCGCCGTGTAATAGCCCAAAAAACCGGTGCCTCCCACGATCATGATCCGCATCGCTCCATACCCCTTTCGTTCAGTTTTTAGTTCGTGTTTTTGTCAAATAGCAGAAAGGCGCGGCTGACGGGCGGAAGCCGTTAAAGCCGGCCCGCCCTCCGCTTATTTACGGCGCCGCTCCAGAATGAACGCGGCGGTGTCCGCCAGCGTTTGTGCAAGCGGCCGCGGGTCAAAGCCGAGCTCGCGCGCCGCCTTGTCGCAGCGGTACACGGGATGCGCGGCCATGAGCTTGAGCGCCTCGACGGTCAGCGGCGGCTCCTTGCGCAGCAGCCGGCAGGCGGCCGAAAGCAGCGGCACGAACGGGACCAGCAGCCACAGCGGCAGAACGAGGCGGCGGCCGGGCTTTTTGCCCGCGTACGCCGCGAGCGCGTCGAGCACCTCCGTCATGTCCGCGTACCGGGCGCTTAAAATGTAGCACTCGCCGCCGCCGCGCCTTTGCGATGCCGCGATGGCCGCACGCGCGACGTCGCGCACGTCGACAAACTCATACCCGCCCGCGACGCCGAGCGGCAAAAACAGCTTTAGATACAGCTCGAGCAGCCTCGTCACAAACCCGCGGCGGTAGTCGCCCGGGCCGATCACGGCCGAGGGCAGCAGCACCGCGCAGTCCAGCCCTTCGCGCGCTTCGTCCAGCACACGCTGCGCCGCGGCCGCCTTGGAGCGGCCGTACGCGGTCGGGAGCCGCTCCGGAAAGAACCGCTCCGGCTCGGCAATCGGCGCGCCGTCCGCGCCGGAGGGCAGCGCGTCCACGCTCGAAAAATGGATCAGCCGCACGCCGCGCTTCTTGCATGCGGCAAGCACGTTCTCCGCGCCGACGAAGTTGACGCGCTCGCAGAGGCCGTTGCGCCTGCGCACGGAGATCAGCGCCGCCGCGTGGATCAGCACCGCCGAGCGCAGGTCGATCCCGTCAAACAGCGCGTCGAGCGAGGCGGGGTCGAGCACGTCGCCCATGACGAGCTCGAGGCCGTCGGGCATCGGCACGCCTTCTTTTTTATGCAGCGCGAGCCCGCGCACGGCGTACCCGTTTGCGCAGAGCTCGGCCGCGATCTCGCGGCCGATGAACCCGTATACGCCCGTGATGAGGTACTGCGTCGGCTTGCCGCCGGGAGCGCCGGCGCCGGGAGCGCCCGTTTCTTCCTTCATGCATACCTGCCGTCGGCCCAGAATCGATTGATTGTATTGTAATCGATCCGGCCCCGACATACAAGAGCGCGCGGCGGCAACGCCAAAATGCGCCGCGCTCCCCCAACGTTTTTGCAGTTGAAATGGGGGGATACGGTCCGCGTGCGGGGTATCCCCGCGCGCGGCATGCCGTTTTTTCAGGCAGAACGCGCGGTCTGCGCTATGGGCACACTCGCGTCAATACCTGTAAAATAAAAGATCGCCGATAAAAATCGACGATCTTTTCCTATGTCTAAAACAACCAAAGTAGATACAATGAAACGGTCAAGAAAGGGGGTTCTAAATCAACGAAGCACAATCAGTAAAGGACTATACCGAAGTATTGCTGATTGAACAGAAGACTCATTTCATGATATAATCACACAAATAAATTGTATCAAGAGGGCAAACTTGAATTCACCGGATCAATCTCAAATAAACAGGACATACAATCTATATAGACTACTGCTATTCCCATATGGCATGATTCCAACTTTGAGTGCTATCTACGGGGCTTTATTTTTGGTGTATCATTTTATTTTTGAGTATGATCCTCTCTTGCCAATTGGTAAAACAATCGTCTTGATATGCGTTTTTTTAGGGACTTCAACTATTTTATAGACAATTTGCTAAGCTACTTTCGCCAGCCGGTCTGTACATAATGATCTGAGATATTCTCTCGGCGACATGTAGCCGAGCCGTTTCTGGATTCTACTCACATTGTAGAAGTATCAATATGCGAAACTACACAATACCGAGTTGCAGAGTGTTACGCTCACGAAAGTGATTGTGACGGCTCTGGAGCGAGAAGCAGTATATGCAAACGTACTGTTCTCCTGCGCCGTCGGTGAGCAGAAACGGGTCATCCCAGCCTCTTATATAATCGACTGCTTCTTCAGCACCAGCGATGGGTTTTCGCAGATCCATATCCGCTGTACCACCCCGGCTTGGCCGAGCAGGGTGGAGGAATCAGTTTTGCCCGATACACTGGTACCATATATCCCGAAAGACCAGATGGAGACTGTAGCGAAGTCGATTCTGAAGGAACTGTATCCGACAGCGCTGCGCAGCGCGATTCCCGTTTCGGCGACGGGCATCGCATTAAGACTCGGGCTGCGCGTGGAATACGCTTGCGTCGATCTGCGGGATGAGACATTGGGCATGATCTTCTTTGAGGACAGCACGATTGCCGTCTACGATACGATCGAAGAAATCAGCAGAATCATAAACGTCAAACGCGGTACGATACTGATCAACCGCAGACCAGACGGCAAATTCGATCCCCGCGTTACCAACAATACCATCCTGCATGAATGCATCCACTGGATTTTGCACAAGCCGGCCTATTTGCTGCATAAGGCGAACGATCCGAAACTGAACGCGTTCGCCTGCAGACGAT
>CAZKGE010000034.1:0-13318 GCA_964552065.1 uncultured Oscillospiraceae bacterium
CGCGAAAAACACGAACAGGAGCTTGTTGTTGTCGTAAGGGTTCGGCTGGAACTGAACGACCTCCGCGACCGCCCAGATCACCATGGAGCCGCCGAACACCCAGCGGTCCTCAGAGTCGAGCGAGAAGAACGCGACGGGCATCAGGATAAACAGCAGCCCGAGGTTCTTGATGTAGAACCAGAGGTAGGAATCGCTCACATTGTCCCAGTTCCAGTTCACCGTCAAGAAGCCGCCGGACTGCTTGAACGTGAATAAAAGCAGCTGCGGCGCGGCCAGCGCGAGCGCGATCAGCGCGTAGAGGAGAAAGCCGGTCAGTTCGCGCGCTTCGCCCTGCTTGAGCACGCAGCGCAGCAGGTAGAACGCGCTGACCATGCCGAGCGCAAGGAACGAATGCGTGTGCACGAGCGGCATCAATCCCGCCAGTGCGCCGAGCACGAAGAAGCTTCTGCGCTCGCCGCAAAACGCCGCGCGGTAGAGCAGGTACAGGCACGGAAACAGCAGCGCCCAGCCGAACAGCGTCGCGCGCTGCGGGATCAGCATGTCCGCGATGGCGTTCACCCAGCGCAGGCCTTTGTCCGGGAAATTCGTCGGCGTCTCATAGAACGCGGTGAAGATTTGCATCAGCTTGCCGGGCTCGAACTTGGCCAGGTCGAAGAAGTACGCAAAGCCGAAGCCGCCGCCGATAAAGAACAGGTACGTGCCAAAGGCGGCCGCGCGCTTGCTCTTGAGCCACTCGCTGAAAAAGAGGTGCACACCGACGATCACGATCACAAACGCGAGCGCGGCGGGCAATATCGCGGAAAACCGCAGCGTCGCGCCGAGCTTGAGGAAGGTCGCGCTCACGCTGTCCGACAGGAACGGATACCCGACGGGCGTGCCGGGGCAGATCGAGTACATCGGCGGGAACGTCTCCTGCGCCGCGATGCTCGTCATAAACCCCAGGTGCATCGCGAGGTCGCCGTAGGTGGACTGGCCGACCCACAGCGCGCCGTCGCGGCTCACGATCGTGTGCGTCGAGAGCAGCGTGAGCGAGACAAGAAGCAGTGGCAGCGTCACGGCGGCAAGCGGGATCAGCCCCGAGGTCGGGACCCGGAACAGCCCCTTCGGCCGGCGGACGAAGAAGCAGGCGGCGCCGATGGCGGCCGCGGTCGCGAGCGCGAGCAGCTGGGAAAGCAGCGTAAACGAGAGCGCGAACGAAAAAAGGGCCGGCAGCCAGAGCAGCATCGCCAGGCCGAACACGAGGCCGAAAAAGAGCCGGCGCATCGAGTTTTCGCTCACATTCACCGCGTTTGCGACCAGCACGCCGCTTGCCACGAACACGGCAAGATAGAGGACCGCGAGCAGATTGTACATACTTCCATCTCCGGTTGATTCTGGCAAACAGTATACCGCATTCTTTATGAATTGAAAACCTGCCTCCCTGCATAAACGCGGAGCGAACGGAAAAACTGATTCCATGAAGAAGTTTTTGCGGGAAAACTGGAGAATCCTCGTCTGCACGGTTCTGGCGCTGGTGGCCGGCATGGTCATCGGCGTCGGCATCGGGCTGTCGCTGCAAAAGCCGGAGCAGACGACCGAGGTGTCGTATCTGGCCCTCGTCAGCATCGGCCCGGACACCGCGATCCGCTCGCGGCTGATATTCACGGAGTGCACGCACCAGTACGAGACGCAGGTCGCCGCGGCTCCGTACGTGGGCTTTACGCGCGCGCAGCTTGCCGACGCGTTTCCGCTCTGTAAAATCTCCCGGTTTTCCGCCGAGGAGGTGCTCCTCGAGCGCACGGTGGACGGCTACTGCGGCAAACATCTTTTGCTGCGCAGCGAGCAGGAGGGGAAGCTCTCGGTTCTTCAGATGAACCAGGACACGCTCGCGCTGGAAAGCAGGTTCAGCGTTGAGTTCAACGCCGAACTGCTCGACGCCGCCACGCTCGCGGAACTGCAGAGCGGCGTCGCCTTCGACACCATGGACGAACTGAACGCATATCTTGAGAGTGTGGAAAGCTAGTCAAAACCCCTGTACTTTTCCGCCGGTCTATTATATAATGCCGTAAATCCAACCTGAACGGTTCCGGGGGGAGCATATGCATATTCTCGAGCAGGCCAAGGCCGCAAAAGCGGCGTCGTATCCGCTTATGACGCTGGACACGTCCATAAAAAACAAGGCGCTGCACGCCATGGCGGACGCGCTAATCGCCGCGCGCGACAGCATCCTTGCCGCAAACGCGGAGGACGTGCGGCAAGCGCGTAAAGCCGGCCGCGCCGAGGCGTTCCTCGACCGGCTTTCGCTGTCCGGTGAGCGTATCGCCGCCATGGCCGAGGGGTTGCGCAAAGTCGCCGCGCTCCCGGACCCGGTCGGCGGCGCGGACACGGTGATTCGCCGCCCGAACGGGCTCAGTATCGAGAAGCGGCGCGTGCCGCTCGGCGTTGTGGGCATCATCTACGAGGCGCGGCCGAACGTGACGTCCGACGCGATAGGCCTCTGCCTCAAGTCCGGCAACACCTGCATGCTGCGCGGCGGCTCCGAGGCCGTCCGCTCGAACGCGGCTATCGCCGATTGCCTGGCCAAGGCGGCCTGCGGCTGCGGCGTCCCCGAGGGCGCGATCCAGTTCGTATCGGACACGGACCGCGAGACCGCGGCCGAGATGATGCGGCTTTCCGGCTATCTGGACGTGCTGATCCCGCGCGGCGGCGCTGGCTTGATCCGCTCGGTCGTGGAGAACGCGAATGTGCCCGTGATCGAGACGGGCGTCGGCGTCTGTCACGCGTTTATCGACGCGTCGGCCGACCTTGCCATGGCAGCCGACATCGTGTTCAACGGCAAGTGCTCGCGCCCCTCCGTTTGCAACGCGCTCGAGACGCTGCTCGTGCACGCGGACATCGCCGCCGACGCGCTGCCCGCGATCAAGCGCCTTCTCGACGGGAAGCACACGGAGCTGCGCTGCTGCGAACGCGCGCGCGCGATTCTGCCGGGCACGAAACTTGCGGCGGAGGAGGACTGGTCGACCGAGTACGGCGACTACATCCTGTCCGTGCGCGTCGTAGATAGCCTCGACGAAGCGATCAATCACATCAACCGCTACGGCACGCGCCACAGCGAAGTGATCGTCACAAACGATTACGCAAATGCGGAGCGCTTCCTGAACGAGATCGACGCGGCCGCGGTATACGTCAACGCCTCCACGCGGTTTACGGACGGCGAGGAGTTCGGCCTCGGCGCGGAGATCGGTATCAGCACGCAGAAGATCCACGCGCGCGGGCCCATGGGACTCGCCGAATTGACCAGCGTCAAGTACGTTGTGCGCGGCAGCGGCCAGATTCGATAACAGGGGGACGGGGAAGTTGCCGATTTGTTTGATCGCGCTCGACGTGGACGGGACATTGATCGACCACAGCAAAATCATAAGCGAGCGAAACCTTGCGGCCATCCGCGCGGCGCAGTCGCAGGGCGTGTTCGTGACCGTGGCCACGGGCAGGGGGTACCTTGCCAGCCGCGACATCTGGTCGCAGCTCGACATCCTGGGCCCGGTGATCACCTACGGCGGCGCGCTGGTAAAGGACACGCGGACGGAGGAATGCGTGTCGCTCGCGGCCATACCGCCGGACGTTGTGACCGACACGCTCGAATACGCAAAGTCCATCGGCGAGCACGCGCAGATCTACCAGGGGGACCTGGTCATCGCGGAGCGCGACCACCCGTTCCTTGCGCGGTACCGGGAGTTTCTCGGCATCCCCGGCCGGATCGATCCCGACGTGCGTCAAAAGCGCTGGGAGGGTGTACCGAAAATCCTCGTGTACACGGATCCCGCCGCCGAGGACGCGGTGCGCCAAAAGATCGCGGCGTTTCTGGGCGGCCGCGCGGCGGTCTCCAAGTCCCAGCCGGGCTATATCGAGATCAATTCGTTGCACGCGACAAAGGGGAACGCGTTGTCGGCGATGGCAAGCTACATGGGCATCGACCGCGGCGACGTTGCCGCCGTCGGCGACAGCTACCTCGACATCTCGATGATCGAGTGGGCGGGAGTAGGCGTCTGCGTCGAGAACGGGCTGCCGGAGGTAAAGGCGGTTTCCGACCTGATCGTGCCGGCGTGCGACAAGGACGGCGTGGCCGTCTTCATCGAGCAATATGTTCTAAGCTGAAAGTCAGTCGGAAAACTGCATGAATAAAGATGGTTCTTCGCGCAGGACAAATGATACCAGGGCCCTCGCCTCAACGTCCGAAACTGCCGCGCAGTCAGAACCATCTGGCTATAGTAGTATACGCGGCTTCGGAGAAGTGCCAACGGGGGACCCGACAAAACATAAAAAAGCGGGAGCCGACCATCGGCTCCCGATCATTTCCCGTTCATACTGCCTTTCTTGTGGCGCCCTTTCCACTCGAAAGCTTGGATAATGTACAGAGTAGTTCGTTTACGCGGTTTTAAGGAGGAAATCGGTAATGAAAAAACTGTTACAGCATGAACGGAAACTGTATGTCTTCTCTTGAGGATAGTATAGCATCGGCCCGCGGGAAATGCAAGTCGAAATATCGAGCACTTTGTGTCTTTTTTATTGCGATTGTGTGAATGATGGCGTAAACGCCAGGCTGGCCGACGCGCGGTCCTGAATGAACACGTTCGTAAAGCCGAGTGACAGCGCGTATTGCAGCGCGCGCTCGTATTCGCGGTCCGTCAGCGTCCGGTTCAGCGGCGGCTGCGTACAGTTTTCGGTCGGCGCGTACTGCCGCATCAGCGAAAGATGCAGCTCCGTCCCGAATAGGCCGGCGAGCCTGTCCAGCACCGCGCGCGTGTCGAATACGCAGTTCGGCAGCACGAGGTGCCGCACGAGCAAGCCGCGCCTGGCCATGCCACCTTCGTCCAGCGCAAGGTGGCCGACCTGCCGGAACATCTCGACAACCGCCTCCGCCGCGACGGCGGCGTAGTCGCGCGTATTCGAAAACCGCTCCGCAAGGTCAGGGGAGACGTACTTAAAGTCCGGCAGATACACGTCCACAAGCCCTTCGAGCATCCTGAGCGCTTCCGCGCGCTCGTACGCGTTGGTGTTGTACACGACGGGGAGTATGAGCCCGCGCGATTTGGCGAGCCGCAGCGAGCGAGCGACGGCCTCTATGTGCGGCGCGGGCGTGACGAGGTTGATGTTGTGCGCTTTGCGCGCCGCGAGCGAGAGATAGATGTCCGCAAGCTCCGCGTCGGAGCACGGCCGGCCGACCCGTCCGGAGCGCAGCACGTGGTTCTGGCAGAACACGCACGCCATGTTGCAGCCGGAGAAAAACACCGTGACGGAGCCGCGCTCACCGCTGATGCACGGCTCCTCGTAAGCGTGCAGATCGGCGCGCGCGACAAGCGGCGCCGATCCCGCGCCGCAGAATCCTCTGGAAAGCGCGCGGTCGACGCCGCAGTTACGTGGACACAGCGTGCAGGGCATCAGAATACGCGCCTGCCGTTGACGAAGTTGCGGACCCAGTAGCTGGTCGAGATGTTGCTCGTAATCACCTTGCCGGCGCTGGACGACGCGTGGATGAACTTGCCGCCGCCGATGTAGATGCCGGTGTGGTTGACGCTCGACGACGAGTCGCTCTTGAAGAACAGCAGGTCGCCCTTTTCAAGATCGTCGATGCTGTTGACTTTGGTCCAGCTGTCGACCCTGCTGAAGCTGATGGCGTTGTACCGGCTGGCCTTGACGCCGCAGGTCTTGAGGCAGTAATACACGAGGCCGGAGCAGTCGAACGCGTTCGGCCCTTCCTCGCCGCGCCGGTAGGGTTTGCCGAGCCTCGACTTGGCCACGGAAACGATCCCGTCGGGGCTGTGGCTGGCGTTGGACGGTTCGTCCGAATCACCATCACCGCCGGACGGGGACTCGGGCGGCTCCGTCGGATCGGTGGAGCCGGAGGAGGACGAACCGGAGGACGAGCTGCCGGAGCTGGGCTTCTTCGTCGGTTTCGGCGTGGGCTTTGCCGTGGGCTTCGGCGTGGGCGTGGGGTCGATAAACGGGCGTGCGTCCGGAGAAAACAGCAGGTCACAGTCGTCCAAATGGAACACGCCGTCGACGTCGAGCTTGTTCTTCTTCTGGAACGCCTTCACCGCGTCCTCGGTCGCGACGCCGAAAAAGCCGGAAATTTTGTCGTCGAAGTATCCAAGTTCCTCCAGCCGCGACTGCATGCGCTTGACGTCCGCGCCGTCGTCGCCGAGCTTCATCTCGTACGCTTCGGCGCCCTCGCTGAACAGCCGTTCCTGCAGCGCGCTGTCCGCCACGCCGTTCATGTCGTACTCGAGCGTGCGCTGAAACAAAGATACGGCCATCGCGGTCGCGGAGCCGTAATGCGTCGTCGGCTCATCCGCGTCCAGATAGCCAAGCTCCATCAGCCGGAGCTGCAGGTTCTGCACGGAGGGATAGTCGTCGCCCTGCTGGAGCAGCGTAAACTGCGAGACATGCACCTCGCTCGAGGGCTGCGGCGTTGCGGCGCTCTCGTTTTGGCCGACCATGTTGTCGATCAGCGCCGAGGGGATGGGGGTGGGCGTAGGGACCTCGCGGTCGACGCTCATGACGGTGACGATCGTGGTGTTCGCCCTGTCGAGTCTGTTGAGCGTCATGGGCAGAATGACGAAGCAGCCGATTAAGATACCGCTGACGGATACGATCCATGTCCGGGCGCGTCTGCTGAACAGGCGCAGGTTGTCGTGCAGCGCTTTCTTCTCATCGGCGTGCCCCCTGGGCAAACGATTCGCTGTCATGGATGTACACCTCTCATTGTTTCAGTATATCGTTGAATATCGGGGTTGAGTTTGAACTTTTTGCGAATTTGGTGAATTTCGGCAGGCCGCACGGCGGCCGGTTTTGCATTATGCCGCGCGGTATGTTACTATTTGGGAAGCAAAGGGAAGGCAACGGATCAACCATGGCGATTGTAACCGTCAGCGGATTAACGAAGAGTTTCGGCGTGCGCACGCTGTTTTCCGACGTATCGTTCGAGGTGGAGCCTCGCGACCGGATCGGACTGGTCGGCCAGAACGGCTGCGGGAAAACCACGCTGTTTCGCATCATAGAGGGCCTGGACAGGGCGGACGGGGGCGGGCTTTTTGTTTCGCGCGCCTGCCGCATCGCGCACCTCGACCAGGCGGCGGAGTTTCCCGAAGGCACCACGGTCGAGGAGGCCGCGCTGGCCGTGTTTTCGGAACTGACGCAGCTCGAAACCGAGCTTGAGCGCGTCAACGCGCTGATCGGGCGCGGCGGCGGGGACCTGGAAAAGCAGGTCCGCCAGCAGGACAGGCTGTACGACCAGTTTATCCGGCTCGGCGGACTGACATACCGCAGCCGCATGCGCGCCGCCTGTCTGGGCCTCGGGTTTTCGGAAGCGGACCTGGCGCGGCGCATCGGCACGCTGTCCGACGGCGAGCGCCGCATGGTGTGGCTGGCGATGCTGCTACAGTCCGACGCGAACGTGCTTTTGCTCGACGAGCCGACCAACCGCCGCGACATTTCCGCGGTGGAATGGCTGGAGGGGTTTTTGACCGGCTATTCCGGCGCGTACGTCGTAATCTCGCACGACCGCTACTTCCTCGACCGCGTCACGGAGAAGACGATGGAGCTCGAGAACGGCCGTTTGACCGTCACGCGCGGCAACTACTCCCGCCATGTCGAGCTCAAGATGGACAACCGCGCGTTGACGCAGCGCCACTACGACAACATGCAGCGCGAGATCAAGCGCATCGAAGGCATCATCGAGCAGCAGCGCCGCTGGAACCAGGCGAGAAACTACGTCACGATCGCCTCGAAGCAGAAGCAGATCGACCGCCTCAGGGCCGAGCTCGTCAAGCCCGAGCCGCTGCCGCCGGAGCTCCGGTTCCGCTTCCGCGCCGTGGAGTCGTCCGGCAACGAGGTGCTGCTCACAAAGAGCCTTAGCAAGGGCTTTGCCGAAAAGCCGCTGTTTGCTAATGTCGATGTGCTGATTCAAAAGAACGAGCGCGTCTGCCTGCTCGGTCCGAACGGCTGCGGCAAGACGACGCTTCTGCGCACGATCTCCGGCCAGCTCGAGCCGGACGCGGGAACGTATGTCGTCGGCGCGAACGTGCGCATCGGCTACTACGACCAGAACGTCGCCTGCGACCATCCCGAAAAGACGATTTTCGACGACGTGTTCGACGCGTTCCCGCGCCTCGAACCGCAGCAGATCCGCAACACGCTCGGGCAGTTTCTGTTCCCGGGCGACGCGGTGTACAAGCGCATGGGCGACCTCTCCGGCGGCGAGCTTGCGCGCATCCAACTGCTCAAGCTCCTGATGTCGGGCTGCAACTTTCTTTTGCTCGACGAGCCGACCAACCACCTCGACATCGCGTCGCGCGAGGCGCTCGAGAAGGCGCTTTCCGACTACGGCGGCACGATGCTGGCCGTCACGCACGACCGGTATTTCATCAACCGATTGGCCGACCGGCTGCTCGTGATGAAGAACGGCACGGTCGAGTCGATCGAGGGCGACTGGGACGCGTACAAGGCGCTGCTTTCCGAGGAAACGGCCGGGGAGCAGCCGAAGTCGGCGGAGCCCGAGGAGCAGCCCGTCAACGAGTACGTCAAGAACAAGGCCGCGCGCGCCCGCGCCGCCCGCGCCAGAACGGAGCTTGCCCGCGCAGAGAAAGCGGTCGCAGAGGCGGAACGGGACGTCCGCGCGCTCGAGGAACTGCTGGAAACGCCGGACGTGCAGCGCGATTATGAGCGGACAAACGAACTGTTCGGGCGGCTGACGGCGCAGCGCGCTTCGCTCGACGAAAGCTACGCCGCCTGGGAGGCGGCCGAACGGGCGTTTGCCGCGCTGGAAACGGAGGGTTGATATGGAGATTCGCCGCTTTGGGCTCGGGCTTCGATTTACGACCGAGCTGTCGGCCGACCAGATCTGGGACATGCTGTTCGACAGCCTGCCTTACCGCGAGCTCGAGGACTGCGGGCTCTCGATGTGCGATGCGCCGGAAACCGAGGTGTCGCCGGAGGAAACGCGGATCCTCGTCGTGGACAACCTCAAGCTCTCCCGCGGACGGCTGCTGTACGAACGAGTCCGGCGCAACGCCATGCTGCTGTCCTATCTTGCGATGTACCGGCCGTTTGTGCAGACAAATTTCCTCAACGGCTGTACGCGCACAGCGTTTTTGGGAGATGTGTCCGAAACAGGTTTGGTGGAGGGCGGGGACACGGCCTGCGGCCGCATGCGCTTTTCCCGCAAAGAGATTCCGCAGGTGGTGGAGCTTCTGCCCTCGCGCATGCTGATCGCCGGCGGGCCGTTTTTCGACTCAAGCGCGTCCGACACCTGCCGCTTAATCGCGCGGCAGATCGGCGAGACGCTTCCTTTGACCAGCGTACAGCTGCTGCCGATCACAAACACCGGCGCCTGCCTCGTCGATACGTACGTCTGCGCGCAGAACGGCCGGTACGTGCGCTGCGACCTTGGCATGGACGGCGGCGCGGACGCGGCGGCGTACATCGGCGTGCTGCCCGACTATTCGGCCGTGATCGACGAGTCGTACTCCGGGGGCCGCGCGGTCGACTCCGCGCTCCTCGGCGAGAAGGCTTTGTGCGCGGTCCGCATCGGCTGCCGCACGGTCCGCATCCCGGTCGGCGGCGCGTTCCTTTCGGACAGCGGCGCGGGTTTTGCGGCCGTCGTCCGCGACGCATTTAACGGCGAATTTCCCGACGACGTCAACTTCCTGTTCCTGCACGAGAACATGCGCGCCTACGCCAGCAGCCGGCAGCTTCTGCCCGTGCTGCCGAACACGCAGCATATGCGATTGCCGGAGGCCGCGCTCTCGGCCGTCAACTACGAGATGCAGCTTCGGGACTGCTCGCACGTAATCTTTGCGGTGCATCAATCCGAAGGCGGCGACGAGCGCGCGGCGGAAAAGGCGGCGGCGCTTGCAAAGCAGTATTTAAAGCGGTTTGTCCGCATCGAAACGGAGCCCGGCCGGACGCTCGACGACGCCGTTTTTGAAAGGATTACGCAACTTGCGGGCAATATATGGAAATGATACAATGAATCCACCGATCAAAAATGGGGGAACAGCGGCATGCGAATGGTCGATTTGATCGAGAAAAAAGCGGACGGGCTGGCGCTTTCCACGGACGAGATCCGGTTTATGGTCGATGGGTTTGTGGACGGCTCCATCCCGGATTACCAGATGTCCGCGATGCTCATGGCGATTCTGCAGCGCGACATGGACGACCGCGAGTCGAGCGACCTAACGCTCGCCATGATGCATTCGGGCGATGTGATCGACCTTAGCTCCATCCCGGGCGTCAAGGTCGACAAGCACTCGACCGGCGGCGTAGCCGACACGACGACGCTCATCATCGCGCCGCTCGTGGCCGCCTGCGGCGGCAAGGTCGCCAAGATGTCGGGCAGGGGCCTCGGGCACACCGGCGGCACGCTCGACAAGCTCGAGTCCATCCCCGGCGTCTGCGTAGAACAGCCGTTTGCCCGCTTCATCGAGATCGTCAACTCCATCGGCCTGGCCGTGATCGGCCAGACCGGCAACCTCGTTCCCGCCGATAAAAAGATGTACGCGCTGCGCGACGTGACCGCCACGGTGCGCAGCGTGCCGCTGATCGCTGCGAGCGTCATGAGCAAGAAGCTCGCCTCGGGCTCCGACGCGATCCTGCTCGACGTCAAGGCGGGCAGCGGCGCGTTCTGCGGCACGGCCGATGAGGCGGAGCGGCTCGCCGACCTCATGGTCCGCATCGGCACGCGGCTTAACCGCGACGTGCAGGCCGTCGTCACCGACATGAACCAGCCGCTCGGCGCCGCCATCGGCAACGCGCTCGAGGTGCGCGAGGCCGTTTTGGCGCTCTGCGGCAGGCTGGATAAGGCCGACCCGCTGTACCTGGTGTCGATGGAGCTCGGCGCAAAGATGCTCGTCATGTCCCGCCTTGCCGACAGCGAGGAGGCGGCGGAAGAACTGCTCGAAGGCGCGCTGCGCTCCGGCGCGGGCCTGGCCAAGCTCAGAGCGATGGTCGCCGCGCTCGGCGGCGACGGAAGCTATATCGACCCCGTCAAGATCGACGAACTCTGCGCGGTCAAGGAGAGGATCGACGTGCCAGCCGGCCGCGACGGCATCGTTCGGCGCATGAATACGGAGCGCATCGGCAGCGCCGCACAGATGCTCGGCGCGGGGCGTGCGACAAAAACGGACGTCATCGACCACGCCGTCGGCATCGTGATGCGCGTGCGGCTCGGCGACCGCGTTTTGCGCGGTACGCCGCTTTGCACGCTCTATGTCAACAGCGAACAAAACCTTGCCGAATCAATCGAACGCATCCGGACCGCAGTGGAGATTTCACCATGGAGAAACTGATCGCAATCGACGGCAACAGTCTGGTCCACCGCGCGTTCTACGCGCTCCCGCCCATGACGACCGCCGACGGCAAGCCCACCGGCGCGCTGCACGGGTTCTTCGGCATGCTGCTTCGGCTGATCGCCGCCTCACCGGACTATCTCGCGGTCGGGTTCGACATGCACGGGCCGACGTTTCGGCACAATGAATACGCCGACTACAAGGCCGGCCGCAAGGAAACGCCGGACGACCTGCGCACGCAGCTTAAGGTGCTGCGCGAGCTCCTTACCAAGATGGGCATCTGCGTGATCGAATGCGAGTCGTTTGAGGCGGACGACATCCTGGGTACATTGGCGCAGCAATGCGAGGTGCAGGGCATCGACGCGCTGCTCGTGACGGGCGACCGCGACGCGCTGCAACTCGTCAGCCCCAGCACGCACGTGCTCATGACGAAGAAGGGCATATCCGAAACGGTCGAGTTTACGCCCGAGGTGCTCTGCGAGGCCTACGGCCTTGCGCCCGACCGCATGCGCGATTTAAAGGGGCTGATGGGCGACAGCTCGGACAACATCCCGGGCGTACCGGGCGTCGGCGAAAAGACCGCGCTGAAGCTCCTCTCGGACTACGGCTCGCTGGAGAACGTGCTGACCCACGCCGGCGAGATCCCCGGCAAGCTCGGCGAGCGCATCCGCGAAAGCGCCGACTCCGCTCGGCTTAGCTACCGCATCGGCACGATCGACCGCAACGCGCCGATTCGTCAGACGCTCGAGGACTGCCGCTTCCGTCCGGAGCGCATCCGCGACGCGAGCGCGGACCTGCTCGCGCTCGAGCTGCGCAGCATCGTCTCGCGCCTGCCCAAGGACGAATCCGCGCCGGCGCGCGGCGACATTAAGGGCGCACTTGCGTATGAAACGGTGCCGCTCGAAACCGAGGCGGACATCGCTCGATTTGCGCACGAGGCGGCAAACGCCGCGCAGCTTGCGATCGATTTTTCCGAGGCGCTGTCGTTTTCTGTTTCTCCCGGCCGCTCCTATATGATCCGGCAGGGCGACGACCTGACCGCAACCTGCCTCGAGCCGCAGACGATCTGGCGCGCGCTCGGCCCCGCGCTCGAAAATTCCGCGGTCCCGAAGATCGTGTTTGACAGCAAGCGACTGCGGCATATCCTGGCCAGATTCGGCCTTAACCTCGCGGGCGACGTGTTCGACCTGATGATCGTTGACTACCTGCTCAACGCCGTGCGGCCCGCCGGGACGCTTGCAGCGCTCATGGAGCGCAGGCTCCACGGCGAGACCTGCTGCGCGGCGCTGCTGTTCTCGCTGCGCAGTGCAATGCAAAAGGAGCTGATCGAGGCCGACATGCTCCCGCTGTATACGGACATGGAGTACCCGCTCTCCAAGGTGCTCTTCGAGATGGAGCGCGAGGGTTTTTTGGTCGACGAGGCGATCCTGCACGCGCTCGGCGCGCAGTTCGAGCGGCAGATCAACGATCTGTCGGCCGAAATCTACGCGCTCGCGGGCGAGACCTTCAACATTCTCTCGCCCAAACAGCTCGGACACATCCTGTTTGAAAAGCTGGGGTTAAGCGCCGGGCGCAAGAACAAGACCGGCTTCTCGACGGATGCCGACACGCTCGAAAACCTTTCCGACGCGCACCCGGTCGTGTCCAAGGTGCTCGAATACCGCTTCGTCGCCAAGCTCAAGAGCACGTTCATCGACGGCCTTCTGCAGTCCCGCTCGCCGGACGGGCGCATCCGCACGCAGTTCAACCAGTGCATCACCGCGACCGGCCGCATCTCGAGCACCGAGCCGAACCTGCAAAACATCCCGGTGCGCACGGAGCAGGGCCGCGAGATTCGCAAGGCGTTCGTGGCCAGCCCCGGCAACGTGCTCGTCGGTGCGGACTATTCGCAGATCGAGCTGCGCATCCTGGCGCACATGAGCGGCGACGAGCGCATGATCGCCGCGTTCAACAGCGGCGCGGACATCCACAAAAGGACTGCGAGCGAGGTGTTC
>CAZKGE010000035.1:0-11016 GCA_964552065.1 uncultured Oscillospiraceae bacterium
AACGACGACGCTATCCGCGCCGTGAAGCTGATCACCGCCAAGGTCGCCGACGCCGTGCTCGAGGGCAGGCAGGGCGAGCAGATGACGGCGGCGCAGGAAACGAAAGAAACAGCTGTGGAAGCGGCAGAATAAAGGGCAAGGAGGTCAAGTACAGATGTTTACCGCAAAGGATGTAATGACGCTGCGCGAACTGACGCAGGCTGGCATGATGGACTGCAAGAAGGCGCTCGCCGAGTGCGACGGCGACATGGAGAAGGCGAAGGACTATCTGCGCGAGAAGGGCCTTGCCGCGGCCGCCAAGAAGGCGGGCCGCATTGCGGCCGAAGGCGTCGTCAGCGCGTACAACGCCGGTGGCGTCGGCGTGATCGCCGAGGTCAACTGCGAGACGGACTTCGTCGCCAAGACCGAGGACTTCATTGCGTTCGTCGCGATGGTCGCCGAGCAGGTCGCCAGGAAAGACCCGCAGGACGCGGCCGCGCTGCTCGAGCAGGATTCCGTCAAAGAGCCCGGCACGACGGTCAGCGCGCTGCTCAATACCTTCGTCATGAAGCTCGGCGAGAAGATCAGTATTCGGCGCTTTGCGCGGTTTACCGGCGTCGTGGACACCTATATCCACCTCGGCGGCAAGATCGGCGTGCTCGTCGAGTTTGACGCGCCCGCCTCGCTTGTCGGCAATGCGGGTTTGAAGGCCGTCATGCACGACGTGGCGATGCAGATCGCCGCGGCCAAGCCCGCGTATCTTGAGCGCTCCGAAGTGCCCGCCACCGAGCTCGAGCACGAGCGCGAGATCGCGCGCGCGCAGGCCAGGAACGAGGAAAAGCCCAAGCCGGACGCGATCATCGAGAAGATGCTCGTCGGCCGTGTGGAGAAGTATCTTAAGGAGGTCTGCCTCCTCGAACAGCTGTTCGTCAAGGACACGAGCCTGACCGTCGGCAAGATGGTCGAGCAGGCCGGGAAGGAACTCGGCGCCGCGATCACGGTCAAGCGGTTCGTACGGTTCGAGATGGGCGAGGGGCTGCAAAAGCGGGAGGACAACTTCGCCGAAGAGGTCATGAGCCAGATCAAAGCCTAAAAAACGACAAAAGGAACACAATCCCGTGTTCCTTTTTTACAAGGATGCGAAAGGACGGGGGCGGCCATGTATACACGCGTTTTGATCAAGATCAGCGGCGAAGCGCTGTCGGACAAGTCCTCGCCGCTTTGCGCGGCGACGATCGCAGGCACCGCCGCGATGCTGGCCAAGCTGCAGCAAAAGGGCGTGCAGATCGGCGTTGTGGTCGGCGGCGGCAACATCCTGCGCGGACGTAGCGCCGGCGGGATGGAAAGAAACCGCGCGGACCACATGGGCATGCTCGCGACCGCGGTCAACGCGCTCGCGCTCGAGGACGCGCTCGAAAAGCTCGATGTCCCGTGCGCGGTGCTCTCTGCGGTCGCGATGGACCGCTTCTGCGATTCGTACTCCGCGCGGCGCGCAAACGCGCTGCTCGACGCAGGAACCGTCGTGCTGTTTGCGTGCGGGACCGGTTCGCCGTTCTTCTCAACGGACACGGCGGCGGCGCTGCGCGCGGCCGAGACGCACGCGGACGTGCTGCTGCTGGCCAAAAACGTCGACGCGGTCTATTCCGCGGACCCGAAGCTCGATAACGGCGCCGTGCGCTACGAGCGGCTGAGCTACGACGACGTGATCGCTAAAGACCTTCGCGCCACGGACATCACCGCCATCACGCTGTGCCGGGAGCGCAAGATTCCGATCCACGTGTTCGCGCTCGAAGAGCTGCCGCGCGTGTTCGAACATGGCGGCGTAGGTACCGTAATCGCGTAATATCGTGAAAAACGCGTGAACATGCCGGATCGGCTTGAATTGTGATGACGGTTTATTGTAAAATATTTGGATAAGGAGGATTGATCCCATGCCAAAGGATATCATCGACAGTCACAAGGAAAAGATGCAGAAAACGATTTCCGTGCTCAAGCAGGAGCTGAACGGGCTGCGCGCGGGCCGCGCCAACGCGCAGGTGCTCGACCGCATCGTCGTGGACTATTACGGCACGCCGACGCCGATTCAGCAGCTGGGCAACATCAGCACGCCGGAACCGCGCATGCTGGTGATCTCGGTTTGGGACAACAAAGCCATCCCCGCCATTGAGAAGGCGATTCAGAAGTCGGACCTCGGCATCAATCCCGCCAACGACGGCAAGGTAATCCGCCTTCTGTTCCCCGAGCTGACCGAGGAGCGCCGCAAGGAGCTGGTCAAGGTCGTGCACAAGAAGGCCGAGGAGGCCAAGGTGGCGATCCGTTCCATCCGCCGCGACGCGATCGAACAGGTCAAGAAAGAGAAAAAGGAGAACCTGCTCACCGAGGACGACCAGAAGCAGCTTGAGGAGAAGGCGCAGAAGGTCACGGACGAGATGATCAAGGAAGTGGATGGGATCGGCGCGGCCAAGGAGCAGGAGATCCTCTCGGTGTGATCGAGGTCCTGGGGCTTCCTCTGGAGCTGGCAAGGGCGCGGCTGGAGCGGAAAGGCTACGCCGTCGAGACGTGCGAGGTCCGCGCCAGGAAGGACGCCGCCGGCAACGAACTCCGCGTGATCCGGCAGACGGAACTTCCCGGGCGCAGAGTACTGCTGGAGTATGCGCGCTTTTTGACGGACGCGGCAAATAAATAGATTTTAAATTGGGGATGCACTGTGAGGACGCGCATTGCATCCTCGAAGTTTGTGGTGGGTATGGCAAAGTTTTCTAGTGGGGACCTGATCGGCCTGGGGCTCGACCCCGACGCGCTGCCGGCGCACGTGGCCATCATTATGGATGGCAACGGCCGCTGGGCGCAGAAGCGCTCTCTGCCGCGCTCGTTCGGTCACCGCGCGGGCGTCAACCGGCTGCGCGAGATCATCCGGTTCTCGTCGGACGCGGGCATCCGGGCGCTGTCGCTATACGCGTTCTCGACGGAGAACTGGAAGCGGCCCTCCGACGAGGTCGGCACGTTGATGAGCCTGCTCGTGGAATATTTCACGAACGAGATCGACGAACTCAACGAGAACAGCGTCCGTATCCGTGCGCTCGGGGACGTGGACTTAATGCCGGACAAGGTGCGCGCCGCGGTGCGCTCTGCCGAACAGAGGACAAGCGCGAACGCCGGGCTTTGCCTCAACATCGCGCTCAACTACGGCAGCAAAGCGGAGATACTAAACGCGGTGCGCCTTGCCGCCAAACTGCCGGAGGCGGAGCTGAACGCACTCGACGACGCGGCGTTTTCGGAGCTTTTGTATACGCGCGGCCTGCCGGAGCTCGACCTTCTGATCCGCACCGGCGGCGAGAAGCGCGTATCGAACTTTTTATTGTACCAGGCGGCGTACGCCGAGCTGCTCTTTACGGATGATTTTTGGCCGGACTTCACGACGCAGAGGTTCATCGACGCGCTCTGCGAGTTTGCCCGCCGGTCACGCAGATTTGGAGGATTGAACGGGAAGCCATGAAGGCGCGGGTTTTGGTCGGAATCGCACTCTCCCTGATGTTGGTCGTTGCGCTGGTGCTGGGCGGTTATTTTCTTCTCTGTATCATCACGTTTGTATCCCTCGCCTCCGTGTTTGAGATCGGCCGCGTATCCATCGGCAAGGGCGGGAACCCGATTTTAATTCCCGCTTACGTGTTCGCCGCCTGCTATGTGTTCATCTACATGAATTACGGCTTTTGGCCGATGGCGCTTTTGTATGTCGCCTGCGTGCTCGCGACAATGACGCTTACGATCGTGCGCGAGAAATGCACGGCCAACGACGCCGTGTTTTCGCTGTTTATCTTTTGCTATCCGCTCGCGCTGCTCGTGTGCGTGATGCTGGTGTACTACGCGTTCGACCGCACCGCGGGCCTGACCGCCGCGAGCCTTGCGTATGCCGCGCCGTCGCTGTCCGACACGTTCGCGTACTTCGGCGGCACGCTGTTCGGGAAAAAGAAGCTCTGCCCGCACCTCAGCCCCAAGAAGACGGTCGAGGGCTCCGTGTTTGCCTTGATCGGCGGCACGGTGTTCGGCCTGCTCCTGATTCCGCTGCAAAAGCTGTGGGGCTCGACGATCTCGCCGTACGCGCTGGTGTTCACCGGATTTTTATGCGGCATCTTCTCGCAGATCGGCGACCTGTTCGCGTCCAAGCTCAAGCGCTGGGCGGACTTGAAGGATTTTTCGAGCATATTTCCCGGGCACGGCGGCATCATGGACCGCATCGACAGCGTGCTCGTGTGCGCGCCGATCGTGCTGCTTGTTTTTACTATCCTGCGCGGAATCGGAATATACTGATGGTTGAGGGCAACGGCTGACATGAAGAACATCACGGTATTGGGGAGCACGGGCTCCATCGGCAGGCAGGCGCTGGATGTGATACTATCGCATCCGGACGAGTTTTGCGTTTACGCTTTGGCTGCCGGCGAAAATACCGAGCTTTTGATCGAGCAGGCGCACAAGACCCGCCCGGCCTATGTGTGCGCGGCCGCGCCGGTCGACGCTTCGTTGCTGCCCGCAGGCACGTGCGTGATCGAGGGCGAGCACGCGGCGGAGGAGCTTGCGTCGCTGCCGAAGGCGGACGCCGTCGTCAACGGCATCAGCGGCATCGCGGCGCTCGTTCCGCTTTTGGCGGCTCTGCGCGCGGGCAAGCGCGTGGCACTGGCGAACAAGGAGAGCATCGTCTGCGGCGGCGCGCTCGTCGACCGGGCGATAGCGATGAGCGGCGCGGAGCTGCTGCCGGTGGACAGCGAGCAGTCCGCCATCTTTCAGGCGTTACGCGCCGGGAAAGCGTGCGACGTGCGCCGCGTCTTTCTGACCGCGTCCGGCGGCCCGTTCTGGCAAAAGCCGCTTGCGGAGCTAAAATCCGTCACGCTCGCGCAGGCGCTGCGGCATCCGACGTGGAGCATGGGCCGGAAGATCACGGTCGACTCGGCGACGCTGTTCAACAAGGGGCTCGAGGTCATCGAGGCCGCAAAGCTGTTCCATCTTGCGCCGGAGCAAATCACGGTCGTGATCCACCCGCAGTCGATCGTGCACTCCGCGGTGGAGTTTGTCGACGGCACGGTCATGGTCAACGCAAGCAATCCGGACATGCGGCTGCCGATCCAGTACGCGCTGACCTATCCGGACCGGCTGCCCTCATCGTGCCGGCCGCTGTCGTTTGCGGACGTGGCGAAGCTGGAGTTCCATCCGGCGGACTTAAACCGCTTCGGCGCGCTGCGGCTGGCCTATGACGCGCTACGCGCCGGCGGCTCACTGCCGATCGTCTACAACGGCGCGAACGAAAAGGCTGTCGAGCTGTTTTTTGCGGGCAGGCTGCGCTTTTGCGACATCGAGCCCGCCGTCGAGTACGCGATGCGGAGGCACGCGTACTGTAATCCGGGTTCCGTGGAGGAGATCCTGGCCGCCGACGCGCATTCCCGCGCGCTGGTGACCGAATATTGTGAGTCGTATATCGACGGAAAGAAGGCCAACGCATGAGCACGTTCCTTTCCGTGCTGGCGGCGCTGCTGCTGTTGTCCATATTGGTGATGGTGCACGAGCTGGGGCATTTTTTAGTGGGGCGCAAGCTCGGGTTCTCGATCCTGGAGTTTGCCATCGGCATGGGTCCGATCCTTTTTAAGAAGGAGAGGAATGGCATCCTGTACACGCTGCGCGCGCTGCCGATCGGCGGCATGTGCAAGTTCTACGGCGAAGACCAGCCCGAGGACGACGCCAGGAGCTTCCATATGTTTCCGGCGTGGAAGCGCATCCTCGTCATCGTGGCGGGCCCGGTCATGAACCTGATCTTCGCGCTGGTCTTCTCGATCGTGGCCTTGACCGCGTACGGCAACTATATGCCGTCCGTGCTGGAGGTAACCGGCGCCGACGCGCCGGCCGCGGTCGCGGGCATCCGGCCGGGGGACATCATCGCAAAGATCGACGGCAAAACCGTCCACGAATACGCCGACGCGGTCCCGATGATCAAGGGCGCAAAGGGCGGCACGATGGTCGTCGCCGTACAGCGCGACGGCAAGACTGTGGACTGCGAACTAACGGATTTTTATAACGCCGAGGCCGGCTACAACGTGATCGGCGTCACGATCGAGGCCGTGCGCGTGCACTACGGCTTCTTCCGCAGCATCGGCGACTCGTTCCACTACATCGGCAGCGTGATCGGCCAGATATTCGATTTCCTCGGCACGCTGTTCCAGGGCAAGGTGAGCGCGAGCGACGTGGCCGGGCCGGTCGGCACGATCGCGTACGTCAGCCAGGCGGTGCGCTACGGGCTGGAGATGATCCTGCGCTTTGCAGTGCTCATCAGCATCAGCCTCGGCGTGTTCAACCTGCTGCCGATCCCGGCGCTGGACGGCGGACGGCTTGCGTTTTTGATCGTGGAGGCGGTGACCGGCAAGCGCGTCAACCCGGAGCGGGAGGGTATGATCCATTTCGTCGGGTTGATCCTGTTGTTCGGGCTGATCCTGTTTCTGACCTACAACGACATCGCGAACCTGATACGAAACTGATGGAACGGCGAAAAACCCGCGCGTTGCGCGTCGGTTCCGTCACGATCGGCGGAACAGCGCCCGTGTCAGTGCAATCCATGACAAATACGAAGACGAGCGACGTACCAGGCACGCTCGATCAGATCTGGCGCTTAATCGGTGCGGGCTGCCAGATCGTGCGCGTGTCGTGCTATGACGCCGCCTGTGCTGCCGCAATCCGCAGCATTCGCGACAACATCTCCATCCCGCTTGTCGCGGACATCCATTTCGATTACCGGCTCGCGATCGCGGCGATTGAGAACGGCGCGGACAAGATCCGCTTTAACCCCGGCAACATCGGCTCCGCGGAGCATGTGCGCAGCCTCGTCGGCTGCGCCAAGGCGCACCATACGCCGATCCGCATCGGCGTCAACGCGGGCTCCATCGAGAAGGACCTGAAGCTTAAGTACGGAGCGGCCACGCCGGACGCGATGGTCGAGAGCGCGCTGCGGCACGTCCGCATCCTCGAGGACGAGGGTTTTTTTGACATCGTGCTCTCGCTCAAGGCCTCCTCGGTGGAGGACACGGTCGAGGCCTACCGAAAGATTGCGAAGGCCGTCGATTATCCGCTGCACATCGGCGTGACCGAGACCGGCAGCCCCGAGCAGGGCGTGATCAAGTCCGCCATCGGCGTCGGCGCGCTTTTGCTCGACGGCATCGGCGACACGATCAGGATCTCGCTGACGGACGATCCGGTGCGCGAGGTACTGGTGGGAAAGCAGATCCTGCGCGCGCTGCACCTGCTCAACGACGACGTCGAGATCATCAGCTGTCCGACCTGCGGCCGTACGCGCGTGAGCGTACAGGAAGCGGTGGCCGAGGTCGAGCGCAGGGTGCTGCATAACCGCGGGTATCTCAAGGTCGCGGTGATGGGCTGCGCGGTCAACGGGCCGGGCGAGGCGGCGGACGCGGACATCGGCATCGCGTTCGGCAACGGCAACGGCGTGATATTCAAAAAGGGCGAAAAGTATTGCAGCGGCGATATGCCGGGCATTCTGGACACGATGATCGACGAGGCGAACCGCATGCTCGCCCCCGAATCGCACTGAGGCAGGGTTGGACGAAATACTCAAGCAGGCGCTGAAAGACGCGCAGATGAACGAGACCGCGCTCTCGATCCGGGAGGCGGTCATGCAGCGCGACGCGAACGCAATCCGCGTCACGCTTTGCGGCGCGAGCCCGATCTCCACCGAACAGCTCGAGGGCGTCCGGCGGGCGATGGAGCGTGCGCTGCCCGGCCTTGCGCTGTCGCTCGACGTGCAGGAGGCGGCGGCAGACGAGACGCAAGCCGCTGCCGAGCCCTCGCCGGAACAATCCGTCCCCGCGGCGTCCGCCGCGGTCGCGCCCACGGCGCCGAAGGGCGACCCGGGCTGCCGTGTGCTGCTGGGCCGGACGGTCCGCGGCGGGAAGATCACGCCGATTTCGGCGCTTGCCGAGGGGACTGCCGCCGTCACGATTGCGGGATGCGTAGTGTCCGCGGAGGCCGTCGAAAGCTTTGCCGGGCAAAAGGACGACAAGTTCCGCCTCAGGATCAACCTCACCGACTATACGGATTCGATCTACTGCGCCTGCGCGCTGCCGACCGAGGAGAAGCGGCGGGAGCTGTTGACCGCGGCGCTCGAGGCGGGGAAAAAGGGCGGCGAGCTCGTCGTGCGCGGCGTCTGCAAGGTTGGGCGTTTTGGCAAGGAGCTGCAGGTCTTCGTCAACGACATCAACGTGCGCCCGGCCAACCTGCGCGAGGACACCGCGGCGGACAAGCGCGTCGAGCTGCACCTGCACACGAAGATGTCCACGATGGACGGGCTTACGGACGTCGAGGCGGCGTTTTTGACCGCAAAGCGCTTTGGCCACCGTGCGCTCGCGATCACGGACCACGGCGTCGTGCAGTCGTTCCCCGACGCGGCCAAGGCGAGCAAAAAAACCGGCGTCAAAGCGATATTCGGCCTCGAAGGGTATCTGCTGCCGGACGCGGAGCTGATCGGCCTCGACCGCACGTTCGTCGTGTTCGACATCGAGACCACGGGCCTTAAACCCGAGCAATGCGAGATCATCGAGATCGGCGCGGTCAAGCTGCAGAACGGCCGCGTCGCTGACCGGTTTTCGACGTTTATCGACAACGGCGCGGTAATCCCGGCGTACATCACGGAGCTGACGCGCATCACGAACGGCATGGTCGCGGGCGCGCCCGGTCTGCGTGACGCACTAAGCGCGTTTTTTGAGTTTTGCGAGGGTTGCGTGCTCGTCGCGCACAACGCCAGGTTCGACATGGGCTTTGTCCAATACCACGGGGCGAAGGTGTCGCTGCCGTTCGAAATCCCGTTTGCGGACACGCTCATGCTGGCGCGGTACCTGCTGCCGGGACTGCAAAACTACAAGCTCGACACGGTCTGCGGCCACTACGGCGTCGACATCTCCGGCCACCACCGCGCGGTCGATGATGCTGAAGCGACGGCGCAGGTGTTCGGCCGGCTCGTGGACGAGCTGCGCGTGCGCGGCATCGCGACGGTGCCCGTGACCGAAAAACTTGCCGAGCGCGAGACCGGCAAAAAGGGCCGCCACGCTAAAACGAACCATATCATCCTGCTTGCGCGCACGCAGGCGGGGCTGAAGAACCTGTACCGGCTCGTCAGCCGTTCGCACCTCGACCACTTCCGCACGAAGCCGCTGATCCCGAAGAGCCTGCTCTCGATCTACCGCGAGGGGCTGCTTCTCGGCTCGGCGTGCGAGCAGGGCGAGCTGTACCAGGCCGCGCTTGCCGGCGCGGATGATGAAGCGCTTGCCCGCATCGCGGAGCAGTACGACTACCTCGAGGTGCAGCCACTGTGCAACAACGCGTTCCTCGTGCGCGGCGGCGCGGCCGCAAACGATGAGGCGCTGCGCGCGATCAACCGGAGGATCGTTGCCCTCGGCGAGCGGCTCGGCATACCGGTCGTAGCGACCGGGGACGTGCATTTCCTCGAGCCGCACGACGCGGACTACCGCAAGATTCTGATGTGCAAGCTCGGTTACGCCGACGCCGAGCAGCAGGCGCCGCTGTACTTTAAGACCACCGGCGAGATGCTCGAGGAGTTTAGCTACCTTGGCGCCGAGACCGCGCGCCGCGTCGTGATCGACGCGCCGAACGAGATCGCCGATCGCTGCGACGCGCTCAAGCCGTTTCCGGACGGCACGCACGCGCCGAAGATCGAAAACGCGGAGCAGGAACTGACCGGCATGGCGCTTGCGCGCGCGCACGAGCTCTACGGCGACCCGCTGCCCGCGATCGTACAATCGCGGCTGGACCGGGAGCTAAACTCGATCATCGGCAACGGCTTTGCGTCGCTGTATCTGATGGCGCAGCGGCTCGTGCATAAGTCGCTCTCGGACGGCTACCTCGTCGGCTCGCGCGGCAGCGTCGGCTCGTCGTTTGTCGCGACGATGGCGGGTATCACAGAGGTCAACCCGCTGCGGCCGCACTACGTCTGCCCGAACTGCAGGCACAGCGATTTCGATGTCGACCGCTCGCTGTACGCGTGCGGCGTGGACATGCCCGATAAGAACTGCCCGGTCTGCGGGACGCGGTACAATAAGGCGGGGTACGACATCCCGTTCGAGGTTTTCCTGGGCTTTGACGGCGACAAGACGCCGGACATCGATTTAAACTTTTCCGGCGAGTACCAGCCCGTCGCGCATAAGTACGTCGAGGAGATGTTCGGCGCGGGGCACGCGTTCCGCGCGGGCACGATCTCCGGCCTTGCCGAGCGCAAGGCGTACGAGTGCATCCAGAACTACATGGAGGTGACGGGGAAAACGTTCCGGCGCGCGGAGCAGGAGCGGCTCTGTCAGGGGTGCCTGGACGTGAAGGTGACGACCGGCCAGCATCCGGGCGGCATCGTGATCGTGCCGAGTGACGAGGACATCCTCGACTTTACGCCGATCCAATATCCGGCGGACAAGGTCGACCGGGATACGGTCACGACGCACTTCGACTTCCACGCGATGGACGATCGGCTCGTCAAGCTGGACATCCTCGGCCACGACGACCCGACCGCGTTGCGGCTGCTCGAGGAGATCACGGGCGCAGACCCCAAGACGCTGCCGCTTGACGATCCCGAAACCATGCGGATCTTCTCGACGAGCGGGCCGCTCGGCGTCGACCTGTCCGGGCTCGGCTGCTCGATCGGGACGCTGGGCGTGCCGGAGTTTGGGACGGGCTTTGTGCGCGGCGTGCTCGAAGCCACGCGGCCGACGCAGATGGAGGAACTGATCCGCATCGCGGGCCTGACGCACGGCACGGACGTGTGGCTCAACAATGCCGAGCCGCTCGTGATGAACGGCATTGCCAAGCTCTCCGAGGTGATCTGCACGCGCGACGACATCATGAACTACTTGATTGCGCACGGCATGGAGGCCAAGCTCTCGTTTACAATCATGGAGCGCGTGCGCAAGGGCAAAGGCTTAACGCCGGAGATGGAGAAAGCGCTTGGCGGGCAGCGGATTCCCGCGTGGTTTGTCGACTCGT
>CAZKGE010000035.1:11026-13128 GCA_964552065.1 uncultured Oscillospiraceae bacterium
GGCCCACGCGGCGGCGTATGTGATGATGGGATTCCGCATCGCATACTATAAGGTCCACCATCCGCTGGCGTTCTACGCGGTGTACTTTACGGTGCGCGCGGACGCGTTCGACGTGACAATGGCCGCCGGGGGAGAAAAGAAGGTGTTTGCCGCGATCCGCGCGCTGGAAAAGGCTGCTCAGAATGCGGACTTTGCCGAGAGGAAGCGCAGCCGCGAACTGCAGACGATCCTCGAGGTCGTGTACGAGATGAACCTGCGCGGCATCCGCCTGCTGCCGGTCGACCTTTACCGTTCGCAGGGCACGAAGTTTGCCGTTGAGGACGGCGCGATCCGCCCGGCGTTCAATACGGTTCCGGGCGTGGGGAACACCGCGGCCTCTGCGCTCGTATTCAAGCCGGGCGAGCCGCTGTATCTGTCCGTTGAGGATTTTCAAAAGCGTACAGGCGCAAACAGCGCGGTCGTCGGCATGCTAGAAAAATGCGGCTGCTTTGCCGGCCTGCCGCAGAGGAACCAGATTTCGCTGTTCGAGCTCGTTTAGATACGGGTAAAGGCAAAGCAAAATCTTGACTTTTTTTTAGAAGTTGGCTACACTAATACAAGTTTCATAAACTGCGCTGAAAAAGAGGAGTACCGTCCGGACCGGACAAGAGAGGCCCGCCGCTCGCTGCGAGGCGGACCGCCGGAGAAAGCGGGAAGGTCGCTTTTGAGCATGGGCCGCGAAAAACGAAGTAACGGTTCACGGTTGCCCGCGTTATGGGGCGTCGAGTGGAACGGCGCTTTTTGCCGTTCAACAAAGGTGGTACCGCGAGCGTCCGCTTCGTCCTTTGACGATGCGGGCGTTTTATTATGTGAAACAGCGAGGCGAGGGGAAGCGTATGAACGAATCGATTGCAAAGACCTACGACCATCTGGCCGTGGAGTCCAAATGGTACAAACTCTGGGAGGAGCGCGGGTATTTCCACGCGCGCGTCAATCCAAACAAAAAACCGTACTGCATCGTAATCCCGCCGCCGAACATCACCGGCAAACTGCACATGGGGCACGCGCTCGACGAGACGCTGCAGGACGTGCTGACGCGCTACAAGCGCATGTGCGGCTTCGAGACGCTCTGGCTGCCGGGCACGGACCATGCGTCCATCGCGACCGAGGTCAAGATTGTCGAGGGCATGGCCAAGGAGGGTCTCACCAAGCAGGACATCGGCCGCGAGGCGTTCCTCAGGCGCGCGTGGGACTGGAGAAACGAATACGGCACTGCGATCGTCAAGCAGCTCCGCTTCCTGGGCTCGTCGTGCGACTGGGTGCGCGAGCGCTTCACGATGGACGAGGGCTGCAGCCGCGCCGTGACGAAGGTGTTTGGCGACCTGTACGACAAGGGCCTCATCTACCGCGGCGACCGCATCATCAACTGGTGCCCGGACTGCAAGACCGCGCTCTCCGACGCGGAGGTCGAGTACGAGGAGCAGGACAGCCATCTGTGGCACGTGCGTTACGACGCGCCGGACGGGAGCTACTCCATCACCGTGGCGACCACGCGGCCGGAGACGATATTGGGCGACACGGGCGTCGCGGTGCACCCGGACGACGAGCGGTACAAGCGTCTGATCGGCAGGACCGTGGTCGTGCCGTGTACGGGGCGCGAGGTGCCGATCGTGGCGGACGAATACTGCGAGATGGAGTTCGGCACCGGCGCGGTGAAAATCACGCCCGGCCACGACCCGAACGACTTCGAGGTTGGGCAGCGCGCGGGCCTGCCGATTCTGCGCGTGTTCACGGACGACGGACACATCAACGACTTGGGCGGCAAATACGCGGGTTTGGACCGCTACGCGTGCCGCAAGGCGATCGTCAAGGACCTGGACGAGAGCGGCGCGCTGGTCAAAACCGAGAAGCACGCGCACAACGTCGGCACGTGCTACCGCTGCCATACGACGATCGAGACGATCGTGTCCAAGCAGTGGTTTGTGGAGATGAAGCCGCTGGCCAAGCCCGCCATCGAGGCCGTGCGTTCCGGCGACATCCGCTTCGTGCCCGAGCGGTTCGAGAAGACGTACTTCAACTGGATGGAGAACATCCGGGACTGGTGCATCTCGCGCCAGCTCTGG
>CAZKGE010000036.1:0-13085 GCA_964552065.1 uncultured Oscillospiraceae bacterium
TACTGCAAATTGAAGTGCTTCTTCAATATCATGCGCGAGAGCAGGAAGAACAGCGCGCACGTGCCGAGGCCGATGACGAGGCTGTAGAGCAGCATCGCGTGGTAGACGGTCCCGCCGGCGTCGATCGCGGAGGTGAGGTCGGTCACCTTGATCAGGCTGAGCGACAGCGCGGCGTTGAGCGCGCCCGTCACCATGCCGAGCACGATGTTGACGCCGAAATACACGCCGACGGCGGCGATGAGCTTGTGCTTCTGGGCGAGCATGCCGCCGACGATCACGGCAAAGTAGATCTTGAGCAGCTGCGCGGCGAGCGACACGAGCCCGGTCAGCAGCGTCTCGGCGATTGCGAGCGGACCGGCCATATTGAAGCCGATCGCGTCGAACGTGCCGGGCAGGTCGCCGAAAAACGCGAGCACGCCGGTGTTGACGACGCCCTTCGTGCTCGTGCCGAGCAGCGCAAACGTTGCTACCGACAGCGCGATGACGAGGATGTTGATAATGAGCCACGCCATGCCGGTGATCAGCTTCGACCACAGGATGCTGCCGGGCTCGACGGGCAGCGTGAACGTCAGGTACCCCTCGTCGCCCATGCAGTTCCTATAGAAATGCACGGCCACGATGATCGCGGTCACGACGGCCGAGGCGAACACGCCGATCGCGATCAGCACCGTCGGCACGGCGACCACGGCGGTCACCGCGACTTTTGCGGCGGCGGTCAGCCGGTCCGCGTCGTACACGCGCACGGTGACGCCCACGAGGACCGTCGCGACCAGCGCCGCGCCGAGCACCGCGAGGTTGAGCGACACAAGCGTGCGCGAGAGCGCGTAAAAATCATGCCTGAGCAGCTTCTTCAGCATCTGAATACCTCCCGGAACAACTCGTCTATGGACTTGCCCTGCTCCTCGCGCACGCGGTCGACCGAGTCAAACATCGTGACAACGCCGTTCTTTAAGAAGATGAACTCGTCGAGCACCTTCTCCACGTCCGCGATCAGGTGCGTCGAGAGCAGGATCGTCGCGCTGCCGTCGTAGTTTTTGATGATCGTGTTGAGGATGTAGTCGCGCGTGGCCGGATCGACGCCGCCGATCGGCTCGTCGAGCAGGTACAGCTCGGCTTTGCGGGACATCACGAGCACGAGCAGCATCTTTTCGCGCGCGCCCTTGCTCAATGTGCGGATGCGCGCGTCGCGCGGCACTAAGAGCGCGGTCAGCATCTGCTCGGCGCGCAGGCGGTCGAAGTCCGCGTAAAAGTCGCAGAAATAGTCGAGGCAGTCGGACACGCGCATCCAGCCCGCGAGGTAATCGCGCTCCGGCAGATAGGACACGACCGCCTTGGTCTCCCTGCCGATCGGCCGCCCGCCGATGGTGACCTGCCCCGCGGTGGGCGTGAGCAGCCCCGCGGCGAGCTTGATCAGCGTCGTTTTTCCGCTGCCGTTCGGCCCGAGCAGGCCGACCACCCGGCCTTTTTTCAGCGCGAAGCTGACGTTGCTCAGCGCGGCGGCGCCGCCGTAGCGCTTCGTCAGGTTCGCACACTCAAGAATCGATTCCATGCGTTTCCTCCTCCGTCCGCCCCGATTCGATCAGGGCGATTACATCCCGTTTGGTAAGCCCGAGCTGCGCTGTGCGGTCAAGAAACTCCCGCGTAATCCGCGCGGCCATCCCGCTGCGGCTTTTCTCAATCGTGGAAGCGTCGGTCGTCACCGTGCGCCCCGTGTTCCGCTTGCTCTCGGCCAAGCCGGAATTCTCCAGTTCCTGCAGCGCGCGCTGCACCGTGTTCGGATTCACCGAGGCCTCGACCGCCAGATCGCGCACGCTCGGCAGCCGCTCGCCCGGCGGATACGCGCCGCTGATGATCTCCAGGCGCAGCCTGTCGACGATCTGCAGATAGATCGGCTGCCTTCCGTCAAACTGCCATTTCACGAGAACCCTCCTTTCGCGTTTTGTATTAGTGTACTGGTGTACTATTGACATAATACATTGTTTTCCGGCGTTGTCAACAAAAAAATTCGGACGATTTGCCCGAATTCCGGTTTTGACCGTTCGCGGCGCAAAGCTACGCCGCCGGCTCGCCGATGTACACGATGTCGCTGACGGCGCGGCCGCCGCGGTACGGCCGGCTGACGAGGCCGTCCGCGGTCGCCATCATAGAAGTTTGTCCGCCGTCGAGATTGTACGCCGCCCGGCAGCCGAGCGATTCGAACAGCGCGGAAAGCTCGGCGAGGCGCATACCGCGCGAGTACCCGCCCTGCCGCCCGTCGACGACGACGAGGCAGTAGTGCCCCGGCTCGTAGTAACCGATCGCGGTGCGCGGGTTTCTATTTGTCAGCGCGGAGTTGAACGCGGTCTTTGCCCCGCCCTGTTCGTCGAGCAGCATCGGCCCGAACAGGAAGGTCTGGTACGGGTCGAGCGCGGTCAGGCGGGCAAGGTTCATCTCGGCGGGCGCGCAGGTGCGAATCACGCCGTCGCGCGTCATCACGCAGATGTCGGCTTTTTTGGTGTAGTTTTTGCGGTACCACACGCCGTTGCGCACGAGCGGGCTGCTGCTGTGAGCCAGACAGAAGTCCCCGTTGACCGCGACGATCGCGTCCACATCATACGCAATCTGCGTCGTCAGCTGGTACCGGCCCTTGTACTTTCCGCCGGAGAACGCGGTGCGAAAGCTCATGATATCCTGGACATAGACGTCGGCGATATAGCAGGTCGCGCCGCCAACATCGCGCTCCTCGATCGTGACCGCAACGTTCTCGCTGCGGTACGACAGCAGCGTTTGCTCGACGCCCGTGTAGCAGAAGCGGTCGAACAGCGTTTCCGCGCACAGCCCCGTCGATATGCGCTCGACAAACGCGACGAGGTCCGGGATTTTCCCCGCCGCGACAAAGAGAATCACGCGCGCGTCGACGCCGTTGAGCGCGCCGTTCTGCGTCATGTCCGCGGCCGCACACGCGCGCGCATACGTTGTGCGCCGGTCCGCCGCGCGCAGCAGCATCGCCGCGTCGGCGGCGGTCACCTGCCCGTCGCCGTTGACGTCGCCAAGTTCGCCGGAAGCGGCCGAGGCGCGCGCCGCGGGCAGGCATGAAAAAAGCGCGCAGAGCGCCGCAAGAGCGAGCCGCGCGGCAAGGCGCTTTCCTTTCACGGAGTGCCGCCGGCCAGGGCCGGCTCCGCGACGAACACGATGTCGCTGACCGCGCGCGCCGCGTCGGACGCGCCGATTGACTGGTCGCACAGCGTCATGGCCGAGGCCGTGCCGCCGGCAAGGTTGTACGCGGCTTTGCACCCGAGCTTGCCCATAAACGCCGCGGTCTCCGCAAACGTCATGCCCTGCGAAGCGTCTCCCGTGCGCGGGCTCACGATCACAAAACAGTAGTGGCCGGGCTCGTAGTAGCCGATCACGGTGCGCGCGCCGTGCTTCGGCGAGGCGGTGGTTTCGGCAAAGTACTTGAGCGGCTTCCCGTCGTCGTCCAGCAGCCGCGGGCCGTACACAAAGGACTGCCACGGCGCGCCGCGAGCCTCAATTGCGGCGCGGCCGGCCTTTCCTGCCGAAAACGTCGCCATCTCCCCGGTCAGATACAGCACGCAGATGTCCTCTCGCTGGTCGATCGATTCGTCGTACCAAACGCCGTTGCGGACGAGGGGGCCCGCGCTGCGCTGCGAATACATGTCCCCGTTGACCGCGAGGCTCGCGCCGTTCTTGGTGGCCAGCTGCAGCGTGGTCTCGAGGCTCTCCTTCGCGCGGTACGCCCCGCCCGAGAACGCCGTGCGCAGGCTCGCGATCTCGTGCACATAAACGTCCGCGACATAGCCCGACGCGCCGGACTCGAAAAACGGCGCGACCGTCACGGACACGTAGCGGCTGCGGTATTCGTCCGCGTCCGCCACGGTGCCGGTGTAGGAAAACCTGTCGATGAACTTCTCGCCGAGCAGGCTGTCCCCCGGCGTCTGGCCGAGGTCGGCAAAGCTCCCGATGCGGCCCACGGCGAGCATCAGCATCGCCTTTGCGTCCGCCGCGCCGACGGTCATATTGCCGGTCACGTCCGCCGTGATCGAGTCCGCGTTGTCGAGCCGGATCAGGCCGTAGGCCGCGCGCAGCGCCTCCGCCGCGTCCGCCGCCGTGACCGCGCCGTCGCCGCCGAGGTCCCCGACGGCGTCGGAAGCCGCGCGCGCAGCGCGCGGCAGCAGCATGGTCAACGCCAAGACGAACAGAACAGCGCGCTTGATGGCCGGCCCCTCCCCATTAAAAAGATTGTCGAATGTCGATTCCTTATTTTACTTCATGCAAACGCGCACGCGCAAGATGCCGCGTTATATTTGCCGCGCGCGCCTTTCGCCGGCCCTCGTTGCGTAAACTTGCCGCGCTGTGGTAAAATATCGGCATGAAACAGCCGCCGGAAGAACAGAATACCGCGCAGGAAGCGTCGTCCGCCCAGAGCGGGGGGGACGGCCGGCCGCAGCCGTTTGACACGCCGGACGCGGCGCGGGACAGGGAATCGGAACTTGAACTTGATTGGACCGACGCGCCGCGAGGGCAGGAAAGTGCCGGGCCGCGGAGCACGGCGGGCATGCCGTTTGCGCCATGGGGGCAGGAAGACGCCGGCTCGCGGGGCGCGGGTTTTGGCGAAACGCCGCGAGGACAGGGCAACGGTAAGTCGCAGGATGAAAAACCGTGTCGTTTCGATTTTTCTGATGAAACGCTGGATGCACCGCAGGTTATGCGGCCTCCGGACACGTACGTGGAGCCGCTCGCTTCGCTGACTCAGCATAACCTAGAGCCACAGTCTACGAATTCAGATTGGACCGACGCGCCGCAGGCTCAGGATAACACCGCGCCACAGCCCGCGGATTTGCATTGGGCCGACGCGCCGCAGGCTCAGGATAACACCGCGCCACAACCCGCAGATTTGCATTGGGCCGGTGCTCCGCAGGCCTACGGCAACGTCGCGGACGCGCCTTGGGACGCAACCGCGCAAACAGAACCATCCCCTTTGCCTCTGCCGGACAACGCTCCAAGCAAGCCGCAGGGCTCCGTCGCAGAGATCGTCCTCGGGGAGGCGGAGCATAGCGCGCCCGCCGCGCCGCAGGACCCGCCTGCGGAAACGGCCGCCGCGTCGCATGTCCCATCCACGGAAACGCCCGCCGCAACCGAAGGCCCCCCACCCGTGGTCTTCTCGCTGCTCCTCTGCGTGCACGATACGCCGCCGCGGCTTCTGCGCGCGAGCGTGCGCAGCGTGCTGCGCCAGACCTATCCGCATTTCGAGCTGTGCGTCGCCGACGACAACAGCAGCCGCGCGTCAAGCGTGCGCGCGCTGCGCCGGCTGCTTGCGCTCGACCCGCGCCTCAAAGTGCGGTTTTTGATGAGCGGGAGCGGCACCGCGAGCGCGGAGAACCGCGCGGCAAAGCTCGCGACCGGCAACTATCTCGGCTTTTTGTCGCCCGGCGACCTGCTCGCGCCAGGCGCGCTTTCTGCCGCCGCCGAGGCCGTGCGCTCTAAGGACCCGGACGCGATCTATACCGACGAGGACCGCGTGTCCGACCTGGGGCTCGCGTTCACCGACGCGCGCCATAAACCCGATTTTTCTCCCGAAACGCTGCGCTCGGCCGACTGTGTCGGCAGCCTGTTTCTGGTGCGGACCAAGCTGTTCTTCGACTGCGGCGGCTTCGAGCCAAAGCCCGACAAAGCGCACCGCTATTCGCTCGCGCTGAAGCTAACCGAGCGCGGCGCGCGCTTCTTCCACATCCGCGAGGTGCTCTATCACCGCCGCAATGCTGCCGCCATGCGCCCGGAATCGCAATCGCTGGCCGTGCGCGCGCACCTCGACCGGACAAACGCCGCGTACGACGACGTTTCCGCCGGGCCGAACGGCGTGCGCGTGAGCTACCGCCTGACGGAATCGCCGCTCGTCTCGATCATCATCCCAAACAAGGACCACGCCGAGGACCTGACGAGCTGCGTGGGCAGCATCCGGCAGAACACGAAATACCGGCACTACGAGATCCTCGTCGTCGAAAACAACAGCGAGAACCCCGCTACGCTCGACTGCTACGACGCGCTCAAGCGGCACGGCGTGCGCGTAATCAGCTACGCGGGGCCGTTCAACTACGCTGCCATCAACAATTTTGCGGCCAAAAAAGCGCGCGGGAAGCACCTCGTGTTTCTCAACAACGACGTGGAGATCTTCACGCCCGACTGGCTGACCGAGCTTTTGATGTTCTCGCAGCAGCCGGACGTCGGCGCGGCCGGCACGAAGCTCCTCTACCCCGACGGTACGATCCAGCACGCGGGCGGGCGCTTCGGCGGCGAGGCCGGCATCGAGCACCTGTTCGCCGGCGAGAGCGCGGACACGGCCGCGGGCTACGGCCGCGCGCAGATCGTGTGCGACGTTTCGTTCGTGACGGGCGCGTTGATGATGACGCGGCGCGAGTCGTTTGTCGAGGTCGGCGGCATGGACGAAGCGCTCGCCTCGTCGCTCGCCGACGCGGACTACTGCCTGCGCCAGCATAAAAGCGGCCGGCGCACCGTGTACACCCCCTACGCCGCCGCGCGCCATTACGAGTCCAAGTCCGTCGGCAAGGAGCTGACCGCCGGGCAGCGCGAAACGCAGCGGGCCGAGGCCGAGCACCTCAGCGCGGTCTGGGGCGACGCGCTGACGGAACGCTACTCGCGCTTTTAGCTGTGGCCGCATCATGCGGGCGCGCGGCCGCACCGGCGCGCAAACGCGGCGGCTGATATTGCCGCGGCTTTTGTTGCGCAGAGTCAGCCGCGCCGCGTTGTCCGGTCGTGTTCATGTTACCCCGCACGTTCGCTCTTCACCGCGCGTTTTGCCCGCCGATTTTGTCAGCTCGGCGCGTCCGGCCGTCGCCGTGCGGAACAGCTGCGCCGCGCTGTCCAGTCCTGTTTCTACCGTCTTTAACGCCGCCCTCGCCGCGCGTTTGCCCGCCAATTTCATCATCGCGGCGCGCTCCAACCGCCGCGCGTGGAAAAGGCAGGCAGCGGCGGTTTTTTGCGCTTTTTCGTGGGGAGCCGCGGCGCGCGGCGGGACGGGCGATTTTGCGCGCGCCATTGGAAAATGAAACCATTTGATTAACTTTTCACCGTCTATTTTTGGAATATGCCATTTCCCCTCCCCGGAATTGAATATATGTGCTATAATATGAGGCAGTAACCGGGCCGAGGCTTTGCCGCGCCGTCCGGCCGCTTCAACTTTATTTTCGGGGGGACCATATGCTAGATATCCTCATCCGCGACGCCAGAATCCTCGACGGCACAGGCGCGCCCGCTTTTTTCGGCTCCGTCGGCGCGAGGGACGGCAGGATCGTGCTCAACCCGCCCGCCTCCGAGACGGCCGCGCGCACGATCGACGCCCAGGGCCTCTACGTCAGCCCGGGCTTCATCGACGCGCATTCGCACGGCGACCTGACCTACGGCCAGCCGTTCACCGCGCTGTCCAAGCTCTGCCAGGGCGTGACGACGCAGATCACCGGCCAGTGCGGCCAATCCATATTCCCCGCCTCGCCGGAGCATCTGTCCGAATACCGCACGATCTGCGGCTTTGCCAGCGATAAGCCGCTGCGCGGCGAGGAGAATTTCTCCGACCTCGCCGCCTTCCTTGCGAGCGTAAAAAACGTGCCGCTCGCGCTCAACATCGCGGCGTTCGTCGGCCACAACTCTTTGCGCGCCGCCGTGATGGGCTTTGCGCAGCGCGAACCGTCCGAAGCCGAGCTTTCGAGCATGCGCCGCATACTCGAACGCTGCATGCAGGCCGGCGCGCTGGGCTTAAGCACGGGGCTGATCTACATGCCGGGCTGCCGCGCGACGTTCGACGAGCTCGCCGCGCTTGTGGGCGTGCTCGCGCCGTACAACGGCATCTATGTCACGCACATGCGCAACGAGGCGGACCATGTGACCGACGCCGTCGCCGAGACGCTCGCGCTCGGGAAGCGGACGGGCGTGCCCGTCTGGATTTCGCACCACAAGGTCGCGGGCGTGAAAAACTGGGGCCGCTCGGCCGAGACGCTGCGCCTCATCGACGCCGCGCTCGCGGGCGGTCAGTGCGTCACGCTCGACCAGTACCCGTTCACGGCCTCCATGACGTCGATGGACACGTGCTTCCCGGCACACCGGCTCGAGAACGGCGTCGGCGCGCTCATCGAGTCTTTAGCCGACAGCGCCGTGCGCGAGCAGGTCAAGCTCGAAATGCAGACGCCCACCGACGCGGAGAGCACCTTCCTCAACGTCGGCAGCTTCGACCGCATCCAGATCTCCGGCTCCAGCCGCGTGCCGAAAGCCGAGGGGATGCGCCTGAGCGAATATGCGCGCTTCGTCGACAAGGACCCGTTCGACGCGCTGTTCGACCTGTTTATCAAGAACCGCGGCAATCTCAACGGCATCTTCTACTCCATGCGCGCCGACGACATGGCGAGCATATTTCAGCATCCGCGCACCTGCATCGGCTCGGACGGCATCACGCGCAGCCCGCGCGACAAGACGCACCCGCGCGCGTTCGCCGCGTTCCCGCACGCGATCCGCTATTTCGTCGCCGAGAAGGGCGTCGTCACGCTCGAGGAATGCGTGCATAAGGCGACCGGACTGACCGCCTCGGCGCTCGGCTTTACGCACAAGGGCGTGATCGCCGACGGCATGGACGCCGACCTCGTCGTGTTTGATTTCGACCGGCTCGACGCGTGCGCGGACTTCGACAACCCCACCCAAACCTGCGACGGCATTTTGCACGTTCTCGTCGGCGGCAAGGTCGCCTACGAGAACGGCCGCCTCACCGGCGCGCACGCCGGACGCTTTTTAAAGCGCGGCGAGGCGTGACGCGGGCGGACGGGGGAAGGACGGAAGTAAGACGGCGCCGCGGGCTGACTGCCCGCGGCGCCGATGTTTTGCGTGGGGAACGAAAGGGACGTTGGCGGCTCCGCCTCCAAACCTCCGCCAAAGGGACAAGTCCCTTTGGAATCCTGACGAAACCTCTGGCAAACCAGCCTCGTCGTTTTTCTGCTTAAAGGGACAAGTCCCTTTGGAATCCCGAAGGAAAAGGCACAAAAGCCCCTTGTCCAGCAGGACGGGTTTCCAAAGGGCCCTCGGCCCTTTGGCGGGTGCATGCGGGCGGAGCCCTCATCGTAACCCCGTGCCCCCGTCCCTTCGCTCCCCGTGCCCCCTATCCAAATACCACCAGCATCCCGACAAGCAGCGCGCCGGCCAGCGCGGCGCAGAGCGCCCAGGCGACGAGCGGCAGCAGCCGCGTCTGGCGCGAGGCCACCTCCTCCGTCGCGACGACGATCTGATTTTTCAATCTGGGATGGCAGCGCACGGGCAATTCGTCACCCACGCGATAGCAGGCGTAGTGGAGGGCGCCGGCCGTTTTAATGTACGCGGGCACGATCACATCGCGAACGGTCCGCTCGGAGCCGTCCGGCTGCTTGACCGCGAGCGTGAGGATATAGTCGCAGGGCACGGTGGCGGTATCGGCGGCGCCGCGCCTGCCGGGCAGCGCGAACAGCCGCGCGCCGGTCTTGGGAAAGCTGCGCACGATCGCGACAACGCGCGCCGTGGCCGCGACGCCGCGCCGGTGCAGCCAGCGGATCAGGACCTCGTCGAAGAGGTTGTAAGCGGCGATGATAAAGAACAACAGCGGCAGCACGACGGAAATCCAGTGTCCCTGCATAAAGCAGCCTCCCATCAGCGGTGTTTTCATTCATTATAAGCGCGGGATCAGGCCGCAGGCAACAAAAAAGACGCCGCCCCAAGCCAGGTCGGCGTCCCCATCCAGGCCGTGGAGCCCGGGGCCGCATCACTGCGGGATCGCCGGAATCTCCACCTCGGGCTGGAAGCCGCGCAGCCAGAGCACGTAATCCTTCGTCTTTTCAAACAGCTCCAGCGCTAATTTCTCGTCGACAAAGCGGCTCGTAATGTTCTTGTACGAGAACGGATAGTCCGACAGATAATAGAACATCACGTCCACGAGGAAGTTCTCGCAGCCCTCGCGGCGCTCCTCGAAGCGCGCTTGGTCGGCTTCGCTTAAGAACAGCTCGCTCTCGATGATCTTGCTGAACAGAAAATTGACGTTGTGGGTCTTCGGCGGCTCCGCGTCGAGGTAGTAGACGTACATGCTCTTTAGCTGCCGCTCCGTGGCCTGCTGGCACAGAAACGCCACGTACACCCAGCGTTTCCCCGCGACAAGCGCGTCGATCGTGCCCAGGTCGTAGTCCGACAGCATCAGCCAGTACCCGTATTTCTCAAACCGTTTCATTTCCGCCCCCCTCTTCCGGCTGCAGCGCGCCCGCGCGGACCAGCTCGCACAGCGCGCGCGTCACCTTCAAGTCATATTGCTCATCGAGCGCGGCCAGCTCGGCCGCAGCCTCGGCGAACGTCTTTACGGTGTTGTAGCCGCGGTCGGTCGTCATCGCATCGAACGCGTCCGCGACCGCCACGATCTTGGCGGGCAGGCTGATCTCGTCGCCGGAAAGCCCGCGCGGATACCCGCTGCCGTCCTCGCGCTCGTGGTGGTTGAACGCGATCTCCGCGACGTGCTCGCCAAAGTGCGGCCTAAGCAGCCGCGCGCTGTCGAGCGGGTGCCGCGCGATATACCGCGCCTCGGAGCGCTCCAAAGCGCCGCGTTTTTTGAGCACCTCGTCGGGCACGAAGCACTTGCCGACGTCGTGGAACAGGCTTGCGGCCACGAGGTCGTCCATCGTCACGCTCTCGCTGCCCTTTTTGAGCGCCTCGTACAGCTTGACGGAATACCGCATGACGTTGCCGCTGTGCCTGTAGGTGTAGTTGTCCTTTTCGTTGATCTGCAGCAGCAGCTTTTTGAGCTTGTTTTCAAAGTCGACGGCGGTGTCGAACGTCGGGGCGGTAACGACGCTGAGCACCTTTGTGTCGCAGTCCGTAGCGACGCGCACGTCCTCGATCAGTCCGGACGCAGAGAACGATTCCCCGGCGATAAGCCGCACGGTCTCGCCGTCGAGCACGAGTTCGAGCGCGCCCGACTGAATATAGAAAAACTCCTTCGTAAGCGGATTGTCGGCCGGCGAAAGCCAGATGACGTCCCCGCTCTTGAGGGAGTACAGCATGATTTCCACATCGTCCAAGCGCGCCAGCAGCCCCACCGGGGACTGGCCGGTCTCGCCATTTTGTTCGTTCGGCTCGAGGCGGTTGACGCAAACGCCGTACATACCGGCTTTTTTGCTCCTCCTTGCTATGCTGTCAGCGGCAGCTCGATTCCGAACGTCAGAATCTCCTCGATGATGCCGCATGGGTCGTCCAGCTCAAACGCGTGAAACGCCTGCACCTGAACGTCCACTCCCAGCCCGGACACAAGCCGCACAAGCTGCCGGTATTCGTCCAGCAGACAGGGCTTGTCGCCCGCAAAGAAGACCGCCAGGTCGATATCGCTTGTTTCGGTCTGCGTCCCCTTGGCGTATGAACCGTACAGGACGATCTTGCACACGCCGGGGATATTCGCGATGCGTCGGACGCAGCCTTGAAACGATTCGGCCAACTCCGCCTTCCTCCGGCCGGGGTGGTCCCGCGCCGCGGGAGTGTTTCTGCTCATCATGATGTGGACTCCTCCTGCAAAATCAACGGAACGGAGCGCAAATACGACGCGCGGCGGAAAAAAGAAACAGCCCGCTTCTTTCCTCCGCCGGCTGCCAAAAATCGTATTGTCCATGCATCTAAGATGCGCGATGGCTCAATATGCTTCGGCAACTGGCTGCCTTAGGCGCAGTCCGCGCCCGTAGGCCCTTTAGCTTCGCGTCGCCCGCTTTCGCGGGGTTTGCCGTTACGTGGGGATAAGTTGCTTATCCAACGCCAAAATAGCATATTGCGCCGCAACTTGTCAATATATGGAGCGAACTATTTTCCTTTTTCAGGCTTGCATAGCCTCCGCATAATCCAAATTTTCATTCATTTACGCGGCGCGGCCGCCAGCGCGCGCTCGAGCACCTTGTCCAAAGAAAAGCCGCTTAGGCCAAGGTACGCCGCGGCCGCGTAAAGCAGCGCGTCCTCCGGCACGAGGCCGACGATCTCGCCGCCGAGAACCCGCACGTTTTTTTCGGCCGCCGCCGCGCGCACCGCCTCTGTCGCGGCAGCTAACCCCGTCGTTTTATAGTCGACGAGGTTCATCGTGACCTGCGTCGTGTTCGTCCGCGAAATATAGACGCCGCGGGCCTTGAGCGCGGGCAGGCCGCCGCCGCTTGCGCGCACCTGCCGCGCGATGGCGTTGGCCGCGGCAAGGTCCGGCGTGTCGAGGTCGATGTTGTACGCGATCAGCGCGTTTCTGGCGCCGACGATCGAAACGCCCGTTTTCTCCGGCATCGGCGGCTCCCCGAAGTCCGGCTTCCACTCGGGCAACCGGATCTTTTTTGCCATGCCCTCGTACTCGCCGCGGCGGATGTCCTCAAGCTTCTTCCTATGCGGCGCGGACGCCGCAGCCTCGTATAAATATACGGGGATGCCGTACCGGGCCCAGATTGCCGCGCCCGCGCGCCGCGCAATCTCCGCGGCGTCCTCAAGCGTCATGTTCGCAATCGGCACGAACGGCAGCACGTCCGCCGCGCCGACGCGCGGATGCTGGCCGCGCTGCACACGCATGTCGATGCGCGCGGCGGCTATCCCGACCGCGTCGACGAGCGCGTCCAGGACGGCCTCCGGCTCGCCCGCGGCCGTCACGACCAGCCGGTTGTACGCTTCGTCCGCCTCCGCGTTCAGCAAAAGCACGCCCGCGCGGCCCGAAAAGCAGCCCGCGATGCGCTCGACGGTCTTTTTGTCCCTGCCCTCGGAGAAGTTCGGAACGACCTCCACAACCGCTTTTTTCCGCTCCGCCACGCCAAAACCCCCTTTTTCCGGCCAAACCGCCGTTTTCTGCCAGTTTACCCGTTTTTCGGGCGCTTTGGGGAAAAGTTTCCGCCACGAATGTAAACATTCTGTAATAATTTTAACAACATGTAGCGTACTACCTTGTGTCATACACCAGATTTGGAAAATCGTGCCGGAAACTATGTAATTTTTGAAAACATCGTGTTACGCTTTCGCCGCGCCGTATTTACTTATTATTAGCATTTTTGTATAATTCATTAAGATATTCG
>CAZKGE010000037.1:0-8408 GCA_964552065.1 uncultured Oscillospiraceae bacterium
CTCGCGTTCTCGTCGACCGGCTCGGTCTACGGCGAGGCGGAGGTCATCCCCACGCCCGAAAACGCGCCGTTCCCCGTGCAGACGAGTTTGTACGGCGCGTCGAAGCTGGCCTGCGAGGGGCTGATCGCGGCCTACTGCGAGGGGTTTGCCATGCAGGCGTACATCTTCCGCTTCGTCTCGATCCTGGGCGAGCGATATACGCACGGCCATGTGTACGATTTTTGTGAGAAGCTCGCCAAGAACCCGGACGAGCTCTTTATACTCGGCGACGGCCATCAGAAGAAATCCTATTTATATGTGCGGGACTGCGTAAGCGCGATGCGCACCGTGATTGAAAAAGCGCCGGAGCGCGTGAATATCTATAACCTCGGCACGGACGAGTACTGCGAGGTGAACGACTCCGCGCGCCTCATCTGCGAATCGCTCGGCGTGAATCCGCGCTTTAAGTATGCGGGCGGCGCGCGCGGCTGGGTCGGCGACAGCCCGTTCATCTATCTGGACACGAAAAAGGTGCGCGCGCTCGGCTGGGAGCCGCGGCTTACAATCGAGCAGAGCGTGAAAAAAACCGTGGAGTACCTGAAAAAGAACCCCTGGGTGTTTGAAAGGAAATAGCGCATGATTGTGACCAGGAGTCCGCTGCGCATCTCGCTCGGCGGCGGCGGCACGGACCTGCCCTCGTATTATGCGGAACGCGGGGGATTTTTGATCTCGGCCGCGATCGACAAGTACGTCTACATCATGCTGCACGAGACGTTCACGGACGAGCTGCAGCTCAAATACTCGCAGATGGAACGCGTTTGCTCGGTCGACGACGTGCAGCACCCGATCGTGCGCGAGGCGCTAAAGCTTGTGCCGCTGCCGGGCATCAACTATGAGATCTGCTCGATGGCGGACATCCCCGCGGGCACGGGGCTGGGCTCGTCGTCGAGCTTTACGACGGCGCTCCTTTCGGCGTTGCACGCGCAGCGCGGCGACATCGTGAGCACGCGGACGCTGGCCGAGGAGGCCTGCGAGATTGAGATGAACCGCCTGCGCGAGCCCATCGGCAAGCAGGACCAGTACATCGCCTCGTACGGCGGCTTAACGTGCATGACGCTTAAGAAGGACGGCTACGTATTCGTCGAGCCGCTGAACATCCCCAAGGCGACGCTGTACAGCCTCGAGGACAACCTCTGCCTGTTCTTTACGGGATTTTCGCGCGCGGCGTCGGACATCCTTTCCGAACAGGACAAAAAGAGCCGCGTGGGCGACGCGGACATGATGGCAAACCTCGACTACGTCAAGCAGCTCGGCCTCGAGAGCAAAAAGGCGTTCGAGAGCGGCGACCTCGACCGCTTCGCCGATATTCTCAACGAGCACTGGGCGTATAAGAAGCGCCGCTCCGGCGGCATGTCGAACCAAAGGATCGACGAGTGGTACGAGCACGCGCTTAAAAACGGCGCGGCCGGCGGGAAGCTCATCGGCGCGGGCGGCGGCGGGTTTTTGATGTTTTACGCAAAGGATAAGGTGCGGCTGCGGGCCGCGATGGCCGGGGCCGGCCTTTTCGAGGTGCGCTTCCGCTTCGAGATGCAGGGCGCGAAGGTGGTATTGTGACGCGGATGGACAGGCCCAAAACAGCGGAGGAGATGCAGGTCGTCGTGCTGATGGGGGGCCTGGGCACGCGGCTCGGAGCCGCGTATGCGAACAAGCCCAAGTCGCTTGCGGACGTGAACGGCAGGCCGTTCTTTTCGTACCAGCTCGAACGATTGAAACAAAGCGGCTTTACGAGCTTTTTGTTCCTCGTCGGCCATCACGGCGGCCAGATCGAGGAAACGTTCGGCGACGGCGCGAAGTACGGCGTGTCGATCGCCTACAGCCACGACGGCGAAAAGCTGCTCGGCACGGGCGGCGCGATCGCCCGCGCGCTGCCGCTGCTCGACGAGAGCTTCCTCCTGCTCTACGGGGACTCGTTCCTCGACATCGACTACGACGAGGTGCTGTACCGCTTCTGGCGCGGGCAAACGCGCGGCTGCGAGGCGCTCATGGCCGTGCTCGAGAACGGCGGGCGAGGGGGCCGCAGCAACGTTTTATTGGAGGACGGCGTCCTGCGCCTCTACGACAAGAAGAACCCGCTGCCGTCTATGCGGCACATCGACTACGGCGTCGGCGTGTACGAGCGCGCGGTGTTCGAGCGCGAAAAGCGCGAGGCTTTCGACCTGGCCGACGTGCAGAACGCGCTGTCCAGGGCGGGCAAGCTCTCCTTTTGCGAGGTGACGAACCGCTTCTACGAGATCGGCTCGCCGGAGACGCTCGCCGAGTTCTGCGCGTACGCCGCGGCGCGCTTCGACCGGCCGAACAAGGCCGCGTTCCTGGACCGCGACGGCGTGCTGAACGAGCTGTTGTGGAACGACGACATCGAGCAGCTCGATGCGCCGCTCTCCCCGGAGCGGCTCCTGCTGATCGATGGCGCGGCCGAGGCCGTGCGGCTGCTTCGCGAAAAAGGCTATTGCGTGTTCGTCGTGACGAACCAGCCCGCGGCCGCCAAGGGCAAGACGACGCTCGAGCGGCTGTACGACGTGCGGCTCGCGTTCGTAAAGAGCATGCGCGCGCTGGGCGCGGAGTTCGACGATGTGCTGCTGTGCCCGCATTATCCAACCGCGCAGGCGCTCACGCGGGAGACGTTCCTTGCAAAGCGCTGCGACTGCCGCAAACCCGCGCCGGGCCTCATCCTGCGCGCGGCGCGGACATACAACCTCGACCTTTCCCAATCCGTCACGGCGGGGGACTCGCACACGGACGTGCTCGCGGGGCGGGCCGCCGGCACGAAGACCGCGTTCATCGGCGCGCTCAAGTGCGACGCGTGCCATCTGCTGAACGGGTACAGACCGGACTATACCGCCGCCTCCGCGCCGGAGCTGGCGAAACTGCTGTAAGGAGAAAAACCGGACATGGAACTTGCCGAATACATCGAAAGTTATCTGGACCAGACCAAGCGCGTGGCCGACGCGGTCGACAGATTCGAGATCGCAAAATGCGTCGAGATCCTGCGCGATGTGCGCAAAGCGGAGGGGCGGCTGTTTATCCTCGGCGTCGGCGGCTCGGCCGCGAACGCTTCGCACGCGGTCAACGACTTCCGAAAGATCTGCCATATCGAAGCCTACGCGCCGACGGACAACGTGTCCGAGCTGACCGCGCGCACGAACGACGAGGGCTTTGAGACTGTGTTCACCGAGTACCTCAAGACGAGCCGCCTGCGCAGGGGCGACGCGCTGCTCGTCCTCTCCGTCGGCGGCGGCGGCGCGACGACGAGCCGCAACATCGCGGACGCGGTCGGGCTGGCCAAGGAGGTCGGCGCGAGCGTGCTCGCGATCGTCTCGCGCGACGGCGGCGCGGCCAAACAGGCCGCCGACGCCTGCGTGCTGATCCCGGTCGTGGACGGCGCGCGCATCACGCCGCACGCCGAGGGCTGGCAGGGCGTGATCTGGCACCTGATCGTAAACGCGCTGTAAGCGGACGGGCGAAGGGGAAACGGACGTGCGGACGCGGGTGTTATTCATCGGAACGGCCTTGTGCGCGGCGCTGGTTGCGGCGTTTCTTTGGCGCGCGCCCGCCGCGCGCGCGGACGAAACGGGCCCGGCCGATGTCACGGCCGCCGACGCGGCGCGGCTTTTGCGCGAGGGAACGGATGGCGAGCTGTTTGCTTTTTGGCAGAAAACGATCGTGCACGCGTACCCGGACGAGGGGCTGCTCGTCGACGCCGCGGCCAAGTCCGTGCTGGATTACCTGACCGGGCAGGGCGAGCGGCCGCCGGAAAACGCGCCGCTCGCGCTCGTTCGCTGCCGCGAAGCGCCGCTGCCCGCCGACGGCGCGACGCTCTGCCAGGGCGCGCAATGCAACCTGCACGGCGCGATCTTTTCGGACTCGCCGCTGACGAACGTGACGGTCACCGTCAAGCACCTGGAGCTCTCCGGCGTGCCGTATCCGATGACGGCTGTCGTGGACATCGACCCCGCCGAGGCTCTTTTATGCTACCGCCTCGACGAAACGGCCGTCGGCGAAACCTTGCCCGTCAACGAGCTGGTGGACTTTACAAAGCTCCGGCTCGGGCGGCACAGCCTCGCGATCACGGCCTCCAACGCGGAGCTGAAGGATTTCGTGCTGTACAAGGCGGAGTTTACGATCGCGGACGCGCACAACAGCTACCCGCTGCAGCAGTTCAATTTCTCGGACAACTATTATTCCGCGCTGCGCTTCTTCGGCTACGACGCGGACAAGTTCATGTTCAATTATTCGCTCGGCGGTGTGGCCGGCCGCTCGATCTCGACCGCGACGGCCTGGCGCGAACGATACCTTATCGACACGGACACGATATTCGGCATCGTGCACCGCGACGCGCTGCCGTACTTTGAAAAAGCGCTCGGCTACCTGAACACGGGCTACGTGCGCGTGTCGACCGAGCGGCGCGAGGGCAAGGTCAAGCGGCTCATCGCGCTGATCGGCGAGGAGTGCGGCGCCTACGTCCCGCGCTTCCAGAACAACGTGCGCTACATCAGCCACCACTCGTTCGGCACCTGCGTCGACGTCAACTATGACTATTACCCGAACATGGACATCTTGACGAACCACGAACTCATCGGCGACGACGTGCGCGGCCACCTCGTCTACAACGGCATCAAGACCGACGCAAGCGGGCAGAAGTATTACGACTTCACCTACACGGGCAGCTATCCCGCCCACGTGGACCATATTCCGAAGACCGTGATCAACTACCTGCTCTACGAGCTGGCGTTCTACCGCGCGGGCTTCAGCTGGGGCTACTACTACCTTGACTCGTGCGACGGCATGCACTTTTCGCTGACCGACGGCGATTACTCGCGGCATACGAGCAAGTCGCTCGGGCTGCGGAAGGTGTTTGAGTACTATAACTAAGGGTTTTTTGCAGGAGCTTTTCCCGTGGGGCCCGTTGAAGGGGAACCGTTCGAGGGCTTTGCCCTCGAGCACCCACCAAAGGAGGAAACCCCCTTTGGAAACCCGCAGGAGCGGATCTCGAAAGCTGAGCGGCCCTCTGTCTTTTGCTTCTTTTCTTTTAAGAAAAGAAGCGGGTGCGCGAGGGCGGAGCCCTCAGGGTTTTTGCAGGAGCGCTGCCCCTGCACCCCGCCAAAGGGACAAGTCCGTTTGGAAACCCAATATGGGTCAACGAACAAATCGCGTGTCTGGCAGAACGGATTCCAAGGGCTTTCGGTCCTTGGTGGGGGATTGGGGGCAAAGCCCCCGACGTATCCTCCAGCGAGGGCGGAGCCCTCGCAGAACGTTCCCCGTTCCGCACCGGCCCCTTTCGGGGCCGGTTTTTCACACGCCGAGCAGCCGCGCCGCGCTTGCGAGCAAAAAGCACGCGAGCATGCCGAGCGCGGTCGGCAGCGCCGTGGCCAGCAGCGTCCAGCCGAGGCTCCCGGTCTCCTTGCGGATGGTCAGGCAGGTTGTCGAGCAGGGCCAGTGCATCAAAGAGAACAGCATCGTGCAGGCCGCGGTGACCCAGGTCCAGCCGTTTGCGACGAGCAGGCGCTTCAGGTCGGCGAGGCTCGAGAAGCCCTCGAGCGTGCCCGTGCCGAGGTAGCTCATCAATATGATCGGCACGACGATCTCGTTGGCGGGGAAGCCGAGCACGAACGCGAACAGGATCACGCCGTCGAGGCCGAGCGCGCGGCCGAACGGATCGAGGAAGCGCGTGCAGCAAAGAAGCAGCGTGTCGCCTGCACCGGTATGCAGATTGGCCAGCAGGTAGATCAGAAGCCCCGCGGGCGCGGCCACGGCGGCCGCGCGGCCGAGCACGAACAGCGTGCGGTCGATCAGCGAGCGCACGAGCACCTTGCCGACCTGCGGCCTGCGGTACGGCGGCAGCTCGAGCGTGAACGAGCTCGGCGCGCCGCTAAGCACCGTGGCCGAGAGCAGCTTGGATACGAGCAGCGTGATGAGCACCCCGAGCACGATCACGAGCGTTAAAAGCAGCGCGGGAACGGCGGCCCCGAGCGCGCCCGCGGCCACGGGGGAGAAGAACATGGTCAGAATTGCGATCAGCGTCGGAAAGCGGCCGTTGCACGGCACGAAGCTGTTCGTCAAAATCGCGATCAGCTTTTCGCGCGGGGAGTCGATGATGCGGCAGCCGGTGACGCCCGCGGCGTTGCATCCAAACCCCATGCACATGCGCGCTTGCCGGCGGGATGCGGCCGCGCGGCCAAGGGGGAAGCGCGCGCCGCCGCGGCTGCGACGCCAAGTTCAGGGCTGCTGGCCGCCCGCGCGTTCGGCACGAAAAGACGCGCCGTTCCGATCCGCATGGGTTGTCCGGACACGGTGTCTTTGCCGCCGCCCGCGTTGATCCGACGTACGGGGGCGTCGGCTGCGCCTTCGTTCCCTGTTCCTGTACTTCGGGCTTGTCCGCGCAAGCGGCGTCCCACGCAGTCCGCCCGCGCCGCGCTACGGCGCCTCCGGCGCAGGCAGGCAAATCTCCTCCTCCGATTCCGGCGTTGCGAACCGGAAGCGTATCGTAACGCGCTGCCGCTTGACGCGGCCTCGTTCCGTCTTTTCATAACGGCCCTGCCCGACCTCGATGCGTTCGACGAACGCGAGCAGCAGTTCGCGCGTCAGTTCCGGAACCCCGAGCAGGCGGCGCAGCGCGTCTTCGGCAGAGTCCGACGCGTCTCGCTCCGCCGGCGAGGCGACGTGCGCGGCTGTCCGCCGCAAAAGCGCCGCGGTGCGGTCAAGCGTCTCCGCCTCGGCCTCGTAGGCCGCGAGCAGCTGGAAAAAACGCGCGTCGCCGATCGCGCCGCGGCAGCGGTCCTCGTACAGCGAGGCGATTACCGCGTCGAGTTCCCGGCGGCGGCGGTCCAGCGCCGCAAGCTCGTGCGCGGCCTTCGCCGCCGCGCCGTCCGCGCCGGTAAGCGCTGCGGCGACCAGAAATTGCGCTTCATCCGCGTCCGGCCGGCAGCGCGTTTGCAGCGCGGCGAGCACGATCTCCTTTAGTTCACTGTAATCGATGCCGTGGCTTGTGCACGCGGCGCGGCCGCGCCGCTTGTACCCGCCGCAGACGAGGCTGGCCTCGGCCCCGCGCCTGCGCGAGCCGACCGCGGACATGATAAGGCCGCAGTCCGCGCAGAACGCGATGCCGGAGAACAGGTTCGAGAACCGTCCCTCGCGCGGGCGGAGCCGCTCGGCGCACCGGCGCGCGGCGAGCGCAAACGTTTCCGCGTCCGCGAGCGGTTCGTGCGCGTCCTCGGCCACGATCCAGTCCGGTTCCTGCACGCGCACGCAGGCGCGGTTCTTGATCGAGGGCCGCGCGGTCTTTCCCTGCGCGAGCCGGCCCAGGTACACTTCGTTATGCAGGATTTTCGATACGCCGGAGGACGTCCACCGCCCAGATGCATCTTCGTTGTCCGGCGGCCGTTTCTCGGCAATCCGGCGCGCGGCGGAGGGGGAGGGGATGCCCGCGGCGTTGAGGCGCGCGGCGATTTTGCCGGGGGTGGAACCGGCTGCGGCAAGCGCGAACAGCTCGCGCACGACCGGCGCGGCTACCGGGTCCGGCAGCAGGCGGTGCTTATCCAGCGGGTCTTTCCGATAGCCGTACGGCGCAAAGCTCCCGACGAACGCGCCGTCGCGCATGCGCGCGCGCAGCGCCGAGCGGATCTTGCGGCTGATGTCGCGCGCGTACATCTCGTTGAGCACGTTGCGCAGCGGCGCGATGTCCGTGCCCGCGCCCGCCGAGTCGTAGCCGTCGTCCACGGCGATGCAGCGCACGCCCTTGCTCGGGAAGTAAACCTCCGTGTACTGTCCGGTCACGAGGTAGTCGCGGCCGAGCCGCGAAAGGTCCTTGACCAGCACGAGATCGACGGCACCCTCTTCGATGTCCGCGATCAGAGCAAGAAAACCCGGCCGCGCAAAACTCGTGCCCGAGTAGCCGTCGTCGACATATTCGCCCGCGACCGCGTATCCGTGTTCCGCGGCGAACCGCAGAAGCTGGCTCCGCTGCGACGCGATGCTCGCGCTCTCCTGCGCGCCGTCGTCGTCGCGCGAGAGCCGCAGGTACAGCGCCGTGCGGCAGGCCCGCGCTGTGCGCTGCGCGCTCATCGCGGCGGACCTTCGCCGCGCGTTGTTTCCCGCCGCGCTTCGCGGCAGGCTTTTTCGAGCAGCGGCTTCCATAGCGCGGCAGGCTTCGCGCTCCCCGCGGAACGGATTACGACCGTGTAGATGGCGGTTCTTTGACAGGCAGATTTTTTCAAGGCGCTTCCCCCCGGTATGATTGCTATGCGGAAGGGGCGCGAAAAAGCAGGGGAAGACGGGAGAACCGCGGAGAAACGCGGGGAGACGCGGGGAGACGCAGGAGAGACGCAGGGGTTTCACCCCTGCACCCCACCAAAGGAGGAAACCCCCTTTGGAAA
>CAZKGE010000037.1:8418-13054 GCA_964552065.1 uncultured Oscillospiraceae bacterium
GAAACCCGAATATGGATTAGAAAACGAGTCTTGGTATCCGGCAGGATGGGATTCCAAAGGGCCTTCGGCCCTTTGGCGGAGGTTTGGAGGCAGAGCCTCCAACGTTCCTTCCCGTGTCCCCACTCCAAACATTCCACCGCCCACCGTCTCCCGCCACACCAAAAGCGCCGTTTCCGGCGCTTTTGCGTGCTTTTCCGATACCCGGTTTACTGGCCGGGCCCGCGCGGACCTGCCGGCCGCGTTGTGCGCTACGCGTACATGGCGTTTGCCGCCATATAGTCGTAGATGCGCTTGCCGTGCTCCTGCTCTTCCTTTTGAATGTGGTTGAGCGCGTTGCGGAACTGCGCGTCGCGGAACTCGAAGATGGAGGTATTGTACGAGGAAGAAACGTGTTTTTCCGTGCTGAGCGCGTCCTGGCAGAGGTACGCGTCGTGCTGATTGCCCGTATCCGAGCCGGCGGACTGCTTGGACTGGGAGGACTGCTGTTGCTGCTGTTGGGAGGACTGCTGCTGTTGTTGCTGGGAGCCGCTTGCCATCATGGGCGCGGTGCCGGAGAGCATCTGTGTCAGCGTGTCGAGATGTTCCCGTTCGGTCTGCCCAATCGAGGAAAAGATCTGTTTGAGCTGTTCGTCGCAGGCCTGCTCCGCATACTTCTTATATTTGTCGATGCAGAGCTGCTCCTGGCTCTTCAGGTCCTGCAAAAGCATGGTTTCCTTTTGCGTCAATTGCATGTTCATCATCACCTCGCTGGTAGTATGAATCCCCCGCGCGAAAAATATTGACGATAAAATTAAAAACGCGGCCAAAACTTCCCTTTGCGCCGCGTCCGCATCCCGCCGGCAACTGCGCACATGGTCAGCGCCTGTTTGCCGCAGGCGCGGCAGCGCTGGAAGCAGCGGTCGAGGTTGAAGGCTACGCGCGGCAGATAGCCCAGGTCCTCGAGCAGCGTAAACAGCGGGAAAAAGATCGCCATCGGCGGCAGCATGACGGACACGACCCAGGCCAGCACGCGGAACATGCCGAGCGCGACCGCGCCGCTGATAAATTTGTGCACGTTCAGGCCGATCAGCAGCGCGTACAGCCGGTCCTGCACGGCAAACAGCGCGCGGCCGAGCAGCGCGGACGGGTAGTTTGCGCCCTCGATTGTGAGATAGAATATCAGCGCGAGCAGCAGCAGCATGACGGGGAAGCCGAGCGCGCGGCTGGAGAACACGCGGTCGAGTTTGCGGTCGGCGGCGCCGGGGTCCTGCCGCGCGTTCGTCACGGCGGCGCGGCCGATCGTTTCGGCGCGGTCTACGACCAGGCGCACGACATGGTCGCGCAGCGCGCGCGCGTCGAGGCCCTCGGCGGCGAGTTCCCCGCGCGCGGCAAGCGCCGCTGCAAACGCTTCGCCGTCGGGCAGGCCCTGGCCAAGGCCTGAGTCTACCCCTGCCGCGCCCGCGGACGCGTCGCTCTCGAGCAGGCGCAGGGCGAGAAAGCGCGCGGACAGCGCGTCGCCGGTCCTTGCGGCAAGCGCGGGGGCAAGGCGGGCGAGCGCGCGCTCGACGGCGGGGCCGTACGATACCGGCGGCGCCGACATCGGTTCCGGTCCGTCGAACAGCCCCGCGACGGCGGTCAGCAGGCCGTCGAGCGTGCGCCGGTCGCGCGCGGCCGTGCCCACGACCGGCACGCCGAGCAGCGCGGACAATTTTTCAAGGTCGACGCGCACGCCTTTGCTTCGCGCCTGGTCCATGAGGTTGACGCAGACGACGACGCGGCGCGTAATCTCGAGGCACTGCAGCGCGAGGATCAGGTTCCGTTCGAGGCAGGTTGCGTCGCAGACGACGACGACGGCGTCCGGGCTCCCGAAGCACAAAAAATCGCGCGCGATCTCCTCCTCCGGGGAGTGAGCGAGCAGCGAATACGTGCCCGGCAGGTCGACGAGCTCGTACGATTCCCCGCCGAACGAGAACGCGCCGCGCGCGCTGCCGACGGTCTTGCCCGGCCAATTTCCGGTGTGCTGTTTTAGACCCGTCAGCGCGTTGAACACGGTGCTCTTGCCGACGTTCGGGTTGCCGGCGAGCGCGACGACGCGCGCGCGCGCGCGCGCCGCCGGGGAACCTGACAAGTTCATAGCCGGCTCCTACTCCGCCATCAGTATATTCCGGGCGTCCACGCCGCGCAGCGCGATCACCGCGCCGCGGATGAGGAACGCCTTCGGGTCGCCGAGCGGGCTCGACTGGACGCACTGCACCTTCGTGCCCTCGACGAGCCCGATGTCCATCAGGCGCCGGCGCATCGCGCCGGAAGACAGAAGCGCCCGGACCGTCGCCGACTGTCCGGGGTGGATATCCCAAAGGGTTGTTGTTTTATTCATGCGGCTGTTGCTCCGATCATAGGGATTTAGGATAAGGAAACATTTTTCCTTTCTGCCATCGTATGTCCGGCGGCGGGAATGTGTTCGCGCGCGTGCGGGCGGCAAAATAAGGAGGGAGCGCGTGGAGGAGCGGCCGAGATTCTATACGCTCAAGGGCTACCAGCGCATCGAGAACGCGGCGCTGACCTACTCGATGGAGGACTATCTCGAGATGATCTGCCGGCTCGCGCAAACCGGCGGCGCGGCGCGCGTGCGCGACCTCGCCGCAAGGCTGAACGTCAAGCCCTCCTCCGCGTCCAAGATGGCGGGAAAGCTGCGCGATCTGGGCCTCGTGTCGTTCGAGAAATACGCCGCTGTCACGCTGACCGAGCGCGGCAGGCGGGAGGGGGAGTACCTTCTGTACCGCCACGGCGTGCTGCATGCGTTCCTCTGCCTCGTCAACGGCACGGACAACGAGCTTGAGCAGGTGGAGAAGATCGAGCATTACCTCGACCGGCGCACGATCGAAAACATCGCCGCGCTTGTTGCGCGGCTCGACGGCAAATAGCGCGGCGGCGAGCGCGACGGGCGATTCTGCGCGGCCGGGGCGCGGGCCCGTCTCCGCCCAAAATCCCGTCGCGGGGAATGACAAGCGGCCCCGCGCATATGCGCGGGGCCGAAAAAGCTTTTCTTACACGCACACCCCATGCTATGCGAAACGATGGTGGAGGCCTTCCTCGGCGCGGTGGTCTGTGCGGCGCACGGGTAAGTACGATTTCTTCCTTTTCTTTCCGGAAAGAAAAGGAAGCGAAAAGAAAGCGGGGAGGGCCATGTGAACGTGAAGTATTTCCCGACTTTCTTTTGTTACTTTTCTTTCTAGAAAGAAAAGTAAGGAAACGCACCGCAGCGCGCGCCTCCGACCGCTATTTCCTGCGGACGAACGCGACGGCGAGCGCGCCGGGGCCGGAGTGCGTGCCGATCACGGTGCCGAGCGCGACGGAATAGATCGCCGTGCCTTCGGGGAACAGCGGGTAGAGCGTATCGATGTAGCGCGGGAGCTTGTCGTCCGCGTCCGCGCTGGCGAAGCACACGCCGTAGTCCCCGTCCGGCTTGGCTTCCTCGACGAAGCGCGAAAGCGCTTTTAAGCGCCCGTTTTCGCCGCGCGCCTTGCCGATGGCCGTGACCACGCCGTCCTCGACGCCGATGACCGGGGTGATGCCGAGGATCTCGGCGGCGAGCGCCTTGCCGCCGGAGAGGCGGCCGCCCATCTTGAGGTACTTGATCGTGTCGACCACGGCGTAGATGATGAGACGCTTGGCGATTTCCCGCAGTTCGTCCGCTATCGCGGCCGCGTCAAGCTTCCCCTCGTCGCGCAGCTTGACCGCGCGCAAAACCAAAATTGCCGCGCCGAGCGAGGCCGAGCCGGAATCCACAATGTGCACGCGGCCCGCGCCGTCGGACGCCGCCGCGATGGCGGCCGACTGATAGGTCGCGCTGAGCTTTGAGGAGATCGTGATGACGAGCATGTCGTCGCCGTTCTTTACGTGCTTTGCGAATACCTCGCTGAACTGGTACGGGTTTGCCTGGGAGGTCGTCGGCAGCGCGTCGGCTTTGCGGAGCTTATCGTAGAACTCCTTGCGCGAAATGCCGATGCCGTCGAGGTATTCCTCGTTTCCGAAGTGGATGGTCAGCGGAACAAGCTCGATTCCCAGGGCTTCGCAGTCCTCGCGGGACAGGTCGCAGGTGCTGTCGGCAATGATCCGGATCATGTTGTTTTTGTTCCCTCCTGTTGTTTTATGCGAAAAAAGTCTCCGGTTTTTTGGAGCGCCCTGACGAATACGGCGGCCTCCTCTTCGGTCAGCGTGTTCAAAATATCGTCGATCAGCTCGTGGTGGAACGATTCGTGGCCGGCGTTTGCCCGCTCGCCCTTGGCCGTTACGGCCAGGCGCACGACGCGCCGGTCGGCAGCGTCTCGCTCGCGCACAAGATAGCCCTTGCGCTCGAGCACCGTCGCCGCCGCGGTGAGCGTGCCGGGCACGATACCCAAAAACTCTGCGATCTGCGCCGCCGAGTTCTGGCCGCTGCGGCCGAGCACGCTGACCGCCTCGAGCACGTGCATCTCGCGCACGGACAGGTCGCGGCAGCCGTTTTTGTGGATGCTGCGCTCTTCCACGCGCAGGATTTCGTGGAACACGTCGATCAAAAACAGGTGCAGCACCTCTCGGTCCGTCGCCATCCGCATCGCTCCGTTCGATACTTTGAAGTTCAAATTATTATACACGATGCGCGAATCCTGTCAAG
>CAZKGE010000038.1:0-1494 GCA_964552065.1 uncultured Oscillospiraceae bacterium
GCCCTTGTCAAAATATCCGAGCAGCTGCGCGATGACCTCCGTGTCCGTCTCCGAAACGAACGCGCAGCCCTTCTCGATCAGCATGGACTTAAGCTTGGCGTAGTTTTCGATGATGCCGTTGTGCACGAGCGCGATGCGGTTTTTGCCGTCCGTCTGCGGGTGCGAATTGATATATGACGGCTCGCCGTGCGTCGCCCAGCGCGTGTGGCCGATGCCGCAATTGCCCGCGATCGGGTCCTTATTCAGCAGCTTCTCCAGCTCCGAGATCATGCCCTTGGCCTTGCGCAGCGCGATCTTTTCGCCGTCCCAGACGGCCAGGCCCGCGCTGTCATAGCCGCGGTAGGCCAAGGCGTTCAGCCCATCCATCAGAATGGGGACGGAGTTCCTGCCGCCCGTATAACCCACGATTCCGCACATGCCGCTATCCTCCAACTTCGATTTGCAATAAAAGAAAGAGTCCGATAATAAGCCGCCTCCGCGCCACCCACTATCGGACTGTTTCTGCAAAATTCACTTTGCTATTATACCGATATTGCCGGTATGCGTCAAGAATGAATGTTATTCGGCGTTCTCTTTTTGTTTGAGAAACTCGTCGCCGCAGCCGTACTTTTCAAACACGTAATCGATGTCCTTATCGCCGCGGCCCGAGAGGTTGACGAGGATCGAGCCCGTCTCGTGCGTGCGCGCGTAGCGGATTGCGTAGGCCAGCGCGTGCGCGCTCTCGATGGCGGGGATGATGCCTTCGTTGCGGCACAGAAGGAAGAACGCCTCCATCGCCTCGTCGTCCGTCGCGGTCGTGTAGTTGACGCGGCCGACCGAGTGCAAAAACGCGTGCTCGGGGCCCACGGACGGATAATCCAGGCCGCTCGCGATCGAGTACACCGGCAGCGGAGCGCCCGCCTCGTCCTGCAGCAGCAGGCTCTCAAAGCCGTGCAGCACGCCCTTTTTGCCGTAGGTGATCGACGCGGCGTGATCGCCGATTGCCGGGCCGCGGCCGAGCGGCTCCACACCCACGATCTCGACCGGGTCGGCCAGAAACGGGATGAACATGCCCGCGGCGTTGCTGCCGCCACCGACCGACGCGGTCACGACGTCCGGCAAAAACCCCGTCATCTCGATGTACTGTTCGCGCGCCTCGATGCCGACGACCATCTGGAAGTCGCGCACCATCTTGGGGAACGGATGCGGACCCACGACCGAGCCGATGCAGTAGATCGCGTCCTCGTACTCGGAAAGGTATGCCGTAAACGCCGCGTCGACGGCCTCCTTGAGCGTCCTGAGGCCCTCCGTGACCGTCACGACGCGCGCGCCGAGCATGCGCATCCTGGTCACGTTCGGCGCCTGCTTATGCACGTCGACCTCGCCCATGTAGATGTCGCACTCGAGGCCAAAGTACGCCGCCGCCGTGGCCAGCGCCACGCCGTGCTGGCCCGCGCCCGTCTCCGCGATGATCTTCTTTTTGCCGAGGTACTTGGCGAGCAGCCCCTCGCCCAT
>CAZKGE010000038.1:1504-12204 GCA_964552065.1 uncultured Oscillospiraceae bacterium
AGCTTATGCGCGCCGGTGTGGTTGAGGTCCTCGCGCTTGAGGTAGATCTGGCACTTGCCGAGCTTGCGGCTGAGCCGGTCGCAGTGGTAGACCGGCGTCGGCCTGCCCTGAAACTCCCTGCGGATGCGCCGAAGCTCCGAGATAAACGCCGCGCTGTGACAGATCGTCTCGTATGCGTCGTCGATCTCGCGGAACGCGGGGATGAGCTGCGGCGGCAGATACGCGCCGCCGAACTCCCCGAACCGTCCGTCCGGCGTGGGATAGCGCTTGACATAGTTTTCAAAATCGCGGTAGTTCATAAAATTCTCCATTCGCTTTCCTGTCCGCCCGGCCGTTGGTCCGGGCCGCTCCTTTCAATTTTTTTATTTAGTCTTGTTCGCACGGACGAAAAAAACCGCCCTCGCCAAACCGAACAAACTGTTCGGCCTGGCAAGGACGGAAACTTTCCGCGGTACCACCTTGCTTCCCGGAATTTACCCGGGCACTCGACGGGATGCCAACACACCCCCGGCGCGATAACGGTCGCCCTCCGTCGCCGCATACCGGAAGAGGTCGCTTCGTTCTGCGGCGCGCTCAACGGTCCATTTGCCGGTCCCTTCCGCGGGGCTTCCACCGCCCCCCGCTCGCTTTACTGAAGGAACGATTCGACAGTATCTCCGTCTCGTCGCTTATGCGCGGATTATATATTACGCGGCCGCGGCTGTCAAGGTGAATTTGCGTTGCCAAACCGGAAATTTTGTGTCATAATTCAGGGAACCCACTAAACCATCCCGCTTGCTTTGGAGAATACGGCGATGACGCTTTTTCAGCATACAAAAAGCATCCTTTTGCGCTCCGCGCTCGCGTTCCTCGCGTTTTTGATCGGAGGGCTCCTGCTCGTTACGCTTGCGTACGCGATCCCGAACCGGTTGATCGCCGAAAACGCGAACAAGTCCATCGAGATGATCAAAAACGAGTACCAGAACGACCCGGCGCGCGAATGGTCCGGCATGTTCGACGAGACCGCCAACACGATCAACTACGGCTGCGACCGCAAGTGGATGCGCCGCGCGATCGTCGACGATTCGGCGCTGAACGCGCTCGAGGCGGCCATGAGCGTCAACGGCTACACGCGCTACTGGCACGGCTACCAGGTGTTCGTGCGGCCCATGCTTGTGCTCGGCACCTACGAGGGCATGGTGTACGTCAGCGTGTTCTGCTACCTCGTTCTGCTGTTGCTCTGCTTTGCCGCGATCAAAAAGCGCCTCGGCACGCCGTACGCGTTCGCGTTCTTCTTCGCGCTGTACTGGGTGCGCATATTCGCCACGAGCGTCTGCCTGAATAACTCCGGCTGCTTTATCGCCGCGATGGCGCTGACGCTTGCCGTGCTGCATTATGCGGACACGGAGAAGGAGTGGCTGCTGTACCCGCTGTTCTTGCTCGCGGGCATGTTCGTCAACTATGTCGACGTGCTGACCGCGCCGCTCGTCTCGCTCGGGCTGCCGCTGGCTATGCTGCTTTTGTGCAAGCTGAACGGCGATAAAACGGCGAAGCTCGCGGACACGCTCGTCACCACGGTGTCGCTGCCCGTGTTCTGGGGCTTTGGCTACGGCGTGTTCTGGGCGGCAAAGTGGCTCGTCGCCTCCGTCGTGCTCGGCCGCAACGTCATATCCGACGCCGTCGGCCAGGCGGAGTTTCGCATCGCGGGCGACGCGCTGTACGCGACCACGCCGTTCGACGCGATCGTAGCGAACGTCGCCGTGCTGGTGCCCGGCAGCCATACGGCAAAAATCGTGCTGGCGTTTTTGTGCGCGCTCGCCTTGTTGCTGCTTCTGCTGTTCCGCAAGCCGATCAAGCGCCTCCTGTCCGCGCTGCCGCTGCTGCTGGTCGCAATCAGCCCGTTTCTCTGGATGGTCGTATTGGCGAACCACTCCGAGATCCACGCGCCGTTCGTCTATCGCATCCTGTCTGTGACGGTATTCTCGCTGTTCGCGTTCGTGCTGTACGCGGTCGACTGGCCGCGCTTAGCCGCGCTGTTTTGCCCGAAGCGGGGAGACGCGCGCGCATGATGGGGTGGATCCGCGCGTTCTTAAAGCGAACCAAGCTCGACCGGCTGATCAACGCCGAGACGATCAGCTACGGCGTCTGGGGCGTGGCCACGACGCTGCTCAACGTCGGTTCGTACCGGCTGCTGCTGTTCTCCGGCCTGGACTACAAGGCGTCCAACCTCATCGCGCTGATACTGGCCAAGGCCGCCGCGTTCTTTGCGAACAAGTACTTCGTGTTCCATTCGCGCAGCGAGTCGGCAAAGGCCCTGCTTCTCGAGGTGTTCCGCTATATCTACACGCGCGGCTTTACGATGCTGATCGACTATTTCGGGCTGATCTTCCTCGTCGACGCGCTGGGTGGAAATGAGAAATACATGAAGTACATCACGACGCTCGCCGTCGTGGTCATCAACTACCTGTTCGGCAAGTTCCTGGTGTTCCGCAAGCACGGCGCGGCAAACAACCTAAAGGAGGCGGACGAATGATTTCCGTAGTGATCCCGGCCCTGAACGAGGAGGACGCCATCGCGTCGACCGTGTCGGAGGCGCGCGCCGTGCTCGACAAGGCGGGCTACAGGGAGTACGAAATCATCATCGTCAACGACGGCTCGAGCGACCGGACCGCGGAGGTCGCCGAAGCCTCGGGCGCGGTCGTGCTGACAAACCCGCACAACATGGGCTACGGCTTCTCGCTCAAGCGCGGCATCGCGGCGGCAAAGAACGAGCTTGTCGCGATTACCGACGCCGACATGACCTATCCGTTCGAATACGTGATTCCGATGATCGAGGAAAAGAAGAAGGGCTTCGACCTCGTCGTCGGCGCGCGCACGGGCGAGCATTACCGCGAGTCGTTCTTTAAGATGGTTTTGCGGCGCGTGCTGCGCTTCTTTGTCGAGTTCGTCACCGGCCGCCGGATACCGGACATCAACTCTGGCCTTCGCGTGTTCGACCGCGGCACCGTCATGCAGTACTTCGACCGGCTGTGCAACACGTTCAGCTTCTCGACCTCGCAGACGCTGGCCTACATGATGACGGCCAAGTTCGTCCAGTATGTGGACATCCCTTACCACGCGCGCAAGGGCCGCTCCAAGGTCAAGATGTTCCGCGACTCGCTCAAGACGCTGCAGTACATCACCGAGGCCGCGCTCTACTATAACCCGCTCAAGATATTCATGCTGATGACGCTCGCCATGCTCGGCCTGGGCCTTATCGGATTGCTGATCCGCTTCGTCTTCGGCTCGCACGGCGGCACGACGCTGTTCATCTTCTCGCTGATTTCTTCGGTAATCGTGTTCTGCTTCGGGCTGCTCGCGGTGCTGCTTAAGCAGATCATGGACAGCGGGACGCGGGAGAAGCGCTGATGCAAACAGCGGGGGACGAAGAACGCGCCATCGCCGGCAACCCGGCGCCCATGCGGCGGCAAGTCCTTCTGCTGCTGCTTCTTCTTGCGGTCTTTTTTGGTTCCTTCCTGCTTTTTACCGCCAGCGCGCGCGTTTTTTCCGGCGGGGTCGACATCTATGGACTTTGCCTGATGGGCGCCGTATTTCTGTTTGGCGGCGCCGCCATGCTGATCGCGTTCCGACTGTTGTTTTTTTCGCGGCGTGCCCTGCACACGGTCTACCTGTTTGCCGCCCTATTCTTCGGCCTTGTCTCCTGCCTGATCAATCCGCCGGGCTCTACGCCGGACGAGGGCGCGCATTTTAGCTGCGTATACCTCTGGTCGAACCGTGTCCTCGGCATCCGGGAATCGAATTCAGCCGAACAGTCCAACGCCGTCTATGTCGAAAAGGATTCCTTCATCCGCGAGGGTGACCGACGCCTGTTTGCGCTCTCCTACAACTATTCCGTCACGCGCGATTCCTACCGCAGCATGTGGACAAATTTTGAGTTGTTCAGCAGCCGCGACGAGCGCGCCCTCGTTTCCTATCACTTTCGCGACCACAGCGTGGCGCCGATCGGTTACCTGCCGGCCATCGCCGGCGTGACCGCGGCGCGCCTGATCGGGCTTGGGTTTATCCCGCTGTTGTATTTGGGGCGGCTGTGCATGCTTGCGGTTTTCGCGTTCGGGACCTGGTGGTCGATCCGCAAGGCCCCCGTCGGCAAGCCGATCTTCTTTGTGTGCGGTCTCCTTCCGATCTGCATGCACCTTGCGGGGACGTACTCCTACGATTCCGTTATCCTCACGCTGTGCTTCATGCTGATCGCGCAGCTTCTGTATCTGATTGCGGGCGGCGACGAGCCGATTCAATTGAAGCAGATGTTGTTTGCGGCCCTGCTTATGTTTTTGCTTGCTCCGAATAAGATCGCGGCTTACCTGCCGATCGCGCTGCTTGTTTTCTTAATCCCCAAGCAACGGTTTGCCGGGACGCGGTTTACGCGGCTCGGGCTGTTCGCGGCCGTTTTGGGCTCCGGCCTCCTTGCCGTCGTCGCGTTCAACCTTCCGGTGTTCGCCGCTTTTTTATCGCCGCAGGGTGCCGCGCCAGCCAGCGACCATTCCGGCTTTACTGTGGCGGCGCTCCTGCGGCAACCGCTGCGGACGGCAAAGCTGCTGTTCAATACGACGTATACCATGCTGAACGAATACTTCGTCGGCATGATCGGTCAAGACCCTCGCTGGTATCATATCTTTTTCAATCCCAGGACCATCGCGGGCTTTGCCCTGCTCCTGCTTGCCGCCTGCGTCACGGAGTCCGGTGAAAAAGAGCTGCATTTGTCCGGCGCCCAACGTGCGTTCCTGTTGGCGCCGCCCATGTTGAGCTATCTCGTGTTCGCCCTCGGCATGCTGCTGTGGTGGACGCCTGTATCGTCGGATATCATACTGGGGATTCAAGGGCGGTATTTCACGCCAGTGCTGCCGCTCGTCTGTCTGGCAATCTCAAAAAATCCGTTCACCGCCCGGCCGGGCACATGGCGATACATTGCGCTCACGGCCGTCTTTTTGGAGGCAAACACCTTCCTGTTTCTGATGGCGGCCGTGCTGCGTGGGTCTTAGCGCGGAAACCTTGCGTAAAAAGAAAGCGCGGCCGCCGGAATTCCGGCGGCCGCGCTTGTTGTCATTGCCCGCTTTCGTTTACTCGACCGCAATCTTCTTGCCTTCGGGAACCTTCGGCTGCGCCTTAGGCAGGCTCAGCTCGAGAATGCCGTTCTCGTACCTGGCCGAGATGCCGTCCGCGTCGATGCCGGAGATGTCGAAGCTCCGCGAATACGAACCGTAGTGCCGCTCGCGGCGGACGTAGTTCTTCTTGGTCTCCTCCTCATTCTGCTCGTGCACGGCGCGCACGGTCATGCATTCCCCGTTGACGTCGATGCTGATGTCCTCCTTGGCAAAGCCCGGCAGTTCGGACCGCAGCACGTACTTGTCGCCGAGATCCTCGATATCCGTCCGAAAGGCGGAAGTGATGGTCGGAAACCCGTTGAAAAAGTCCTTCTCAAACTCGTCGAAAAACCGCTCCAATCCGTGCTGACGGCGATACGGCGTCATCGCGTACATACCCATGATCAAAACCTCCTCTTTCCATGTTTTGATTTATTTTGTTTCGTTTTTGGGGGATTATCCTTGTTTGGGTACTCCTCCCAGCCGACAAGCATAGGGTAGCATACGATTGTTGCAAAAATTTGAAACGGCTGTAATCGCAATGAAAAATTTAGCACTCAACCGTGTCGAGTGCTGATAATTTGAAAAATTTATCGTCTGTCGGGCGTTTTTTTGCTTCCGCCGCGGTACGAAAACATCGCAAACCGCACGCCTGATTCCGTCGCCGCATTGAAGCCTTGCCCATTTTGAATCCATCCGAATTCATGGAGCCATACCGATTTTCCGCGCTTTCCCGCGCGCGTCCGCGCGAACGGCTCCCCCGCGTGCTACGCGCTTGAACGTATTATCCGCACGTTCTCATGCGCACGACTGCACAACCGGTTTCGTTTCGAAAGAGCCCTGCCGATACCGAGCGGCCGCGCGGCTTCACGCGCGCGTCCGCGCGAACGGTTCCCGCCGCCCGCTTTGAATAGAGCCGGCCGACAACCGGCGCTGCTGCGCGTTGCGCCAGCGCATATAGACGATCTTCGCGGCGACGCCGCGCGGGACCAGCGCGCCGAGCACGCGCAGCGCGCCGTTCATCAGCCCCGGCACGTAGAGCGCCCGCCCCGCGAGCACGCGGTCGATCGTATGCCGCGTCAGCTTCTCCAGGCCGTTCGACGTAGCGCTGCCCATCAGCCCCTGCGCGGCGATGCCGGACATCGCGGACTCGGTCGTCGCAAGCCCTCCGGGGCAAAGCGCCAGCACGGATACGTTCTCCGGCCGCAGTTCCTGCCGCAGCGCGCACGCAAAGTCCAGCAGGAAACGCTTCGACGCCGCGTAAGTCGCCTTGAGCGGCATCGGGTACAGCGACGCGAGGCTGGACACAAACACGAGAAAGAACGGCATTTCGCGGTCCCGCGCCTGCAGCACGCGGTGCGTGACGTTCAGCGTCGCGCCGATATTTAACCGCACGATCTTTTCGATCGACTCCGCGTCGCGGCACAAAAAGCCGCCCTCGTAATCCATGCCCGCCACGTTGATCAGCATATCGAGCGAAAACGGCAGGCTGCGCGCGTACGCAAGCAGCTCGTCGAGCCCGCCGCCGTCGGTGATGTCGCAGGCCAGGATATGCGCCGTGCGCCCAAACCTGCGCAGGATGCCCTCGCGGATGCCGGCAAGGCCCGCCGCGTTGATGTCGGTTAGCAGCAGGTTGTAGCCGCGCCTTGCGCACTCGACGGCGAACGCGCGGCCTAAGCCCCCCGCCGCGCCCGTGATCAACGCGTTCATACCGCCGCCTCCGTCTCCGCCAGGCCGCAGAGCGTCTCGCTCAGCGCGTACAGCCGGTCGGCATTAACGTGGTCGACCTCCGCGCTGTACGGCTCGGGACGGCAATCGCCAAAGTACAGGCCGTCGGGCGGTTCGCTTCCCCGCAGCAGGTGGGCATAGGTCTTTGCCGCTGTTTCGGGCGGCGCGCCGCCGCGGCGGCGCAGCTTCCAGACAAAGTCCACAAGCCAGCCAGTCTTTTTGCTGCCGATGCCGGTGTTGACGAGACCCGGATCGACGCAGTACGCCGTAACGCCCGCGCACCCGAGCCGCTCGTTCAGCGCGAACGCGGTCAGAAGGTTGCAGAGCTTCGATTGCTTGTAAGCAAGCAGCGCGTGGTAGCGCTTCTGAAACATCGGGTCGTGCCAGCGCATCTTCATGTGCTTATGCGACTGGCTCGCCGTAAACAGCACGCGTCCGCCCGCGTTTTTCAGGTACGGCAGGAGCCTGTGTGTCAGCAGGAAGCCCGCCAGGTGGTTCAGCGCGAACTGCTGCTCGTAGCCCTCGTCGGTCGTCATATACCAGCTGCGCACGCAGCCCGCGTTGTTGACGAGGCCCCACAGACGCCCGCCGCAATGCCCGTCAAGATATGCCGCGATTTCGGCGGCCACGCGCAGCACGTCGCGCTGCTGCATCAGGTCGCCGGAAAAGAAGACCAGGTCCGCGTCCGCGCGCTTTACCAAAAGCGCGGCTTTCGCGCTCTCGCAATGCTCCGCGCAGCGGCCGACAGCCAGCACATAAAAGCCGTTTTGAACGAGCAGATCGCAGACGGCAAGCCCGATGCCCGACGTCGCGCCCGTCACGACGACCGCCTTTTTCTCAGCCGACATATCCAAACCACCCCCACACATGCCAGAACTCCGGGTTGCCCGCGGCCACCGCCATCAGCACATACGCCGCGGTGGAAAACGCAAGGAACGCGACAAGGCAAACGAGCGTGACATGGCGCAGCCGGCGCCTCGCTCGTCCCTGCGCAAGCGGAAACAGCGCGTACGGCGGCAGTTTGCGGCCGGTCAGCACCGACCTGTGCCAGCGGACAAACGACGCGCCGAGCTTCTTGACGAACAGAAAGCAATAGACCGCCAGAATACAGAAAAGGACGCCAAGCGCAATCACGGAAACACCCAGCAAAATGCCCGGCAGGCGCGGGATATACGGGATCACCTGCGCCTGGGCGGCAAACAACGGTCCAACGATCAGGTTAACGCCGAGCGCCGCAAACGCGAGCGCGGCCACGGCCAGCGCGGCGACCCAGACGTAGGTCACAAGAAACAGCGGCGCGATCACGATGTCGGCAAACGCGAGTCCGATCCACCGAAAAAGCCGTCCGCGCGGCCCGGCAGCCTGTTCGCTTGCTACGTATTCGGCGGCCAGCGCCCGGACGTCGCCGAGCTTTTTGCTGATCTCCTCCTCGGTGTAGCCGTCCGCAACCTTGTGCGCAAAGTGTTCCTCGTATTCCGCGACGATCTCGTCGATGTCCGGCACGCGGTTTGCATGCAGATTCTGTTTTAATTCGTCCAAAAACGCCTGCTTATTCATCTTCGTCCTCCCCAGACAGCAGATTTTCCACCGTTTTGATGAACGCGAGCCATTCGGCGCGCTCCCTTTCGTACAGCTCGCGGCCGGTCCTCGTGATCGAGTAATACTTGCGCGGCGGCCCGCCGCTCTCCTCCGAAAGATAGGTCGTCACATAGCCGTCGCTCTTGAGCTTGCGCAGCAGCGGATACACCGTGCCGTCGGCAATCTCGATTCGACGGGACAGGTATTCCGAAATGTCGTAGCCGTAACGGTCCTTTTTCGTCAGCATGGACAGCACGCACAGGTCCAGAACGCCCTTCTTGTACTGGCTGTTGATGGCGCATCCCCTCGCTTCCACTGTGGATGTTTTACACTACTGATTATAGTTCAATAGTATGCAGCTGTCAATAGATGTTGCAAACAAATTTTTTAATGAAAAAATGAGGATGTGTTCGGATTAAAATAAAAGGCGGCAGGAGCTTTCTCCGCCGCCTAATCCCCGAAAAAGATACCTCTGCGCGCGACCTTGGATACGCCGAATAATCGACGCGTTCCAGAGAATGGGTTCCCAAAGGGGGCCGGAGCCGAGCGCCGCCTGCGGCGGATGAAGCGAGGCGCAAGCCCAGTGATCAAGGGAGCATAGGCCCAAAAGGGGCTGCGCGACCATTGCGAACTGTGGTATGTCCCTTTAGCTGGGTGCAGGGGCAAAGCCCCTGCAGAAGACCCCTGTTTACGAAAAAGCGGCGGGAGTTATTCCCGCCGCTATGGCCAACCATTCTTCTCTTCAGCCCCGTGCTGTTCGTTCCGCGGACCGCGCCAGCCCTTCTCCGTTCAGTTCAGATCTATGAGCTTCGCGGTGACGCCCGCAAGCGCATTCAAATCCCGGACCAACTGCTCGACCTCGTCCTTTTCGCCGCAGGGCTGCAAAATAATCAGCCCGTCGTTTGCGCACACCCTCTCGCTCGCCTCGTGCAGGCCGATGCGCGCCCGGAGCATGCAGCCGTTTTTGGTCAGCGCCTCCTGAAAATTCACCGCGTTGCCGACCCGGTTGTCCATACGGACGCCAATCACATAGTAGCAGGACATCGTTTTATCTCCTCCATTCATTTATTGCAAGTATGCCGGGGAGCCCCGCTCGTTATGCGCGGCTCACGTCCGATCGCTCTTCCGCCGCAGGTCCCGATCGTTTTCGTTTTTCCGCTCTTTTCGGCGGCAATGCTTACAGGACGTCGTCGCGCTTGCCGGACAAAAAACCTGCTGCTTCGTCGGGGTCAAGCACCCCGCTCGCCTGCATCCTGCGCAATATCGTTTCCTGGTTTGAAATCAGCGTCTCGACCTTTCGATACAGATCCTCAACGATGATCTCAGATTTCAAATTGGTCTTGTAATCGTTCAACGCGCGAAGTCTGTCCTTCTCCTCCTGACGGTTTTGGCTCATCATGATTACGGGCGCCTGTATTGCCGCAAGACAGGACAAGATCAGATTCAGGAGAATAAAGGGATATGGATCAACCGCCCGGATTAACAGCAATGCGTTTAAAATCACCCAGCCGACCAAGCAGCCCATGAAAATAAGGATGAAAGACCAGCTGCCGATAAATTTCGCGATGACATCCGACGATTTCTCGCTGAACCCAAGCTCTTGCGCATGGTCCGTGGCAATGTTGCGGGATAGTTTTTTATCCAGCAGCAGGTGGATGATCTCCTCGTCCTCCAGCGTTCGTTCCTCCTGATCCTCAAGGATCTGAAGGATCAATTTCGCATTTCTATCTTCCATATCCATCAATACGATTCCCTCCTAAACGCTGACGCGCAGCCATTTCAGACCCTGCAAATCGGGTTATGCCGGACGTTAACGGTGCTTGTTCCTACTCCCACTCCACCGTTCCCGGCGGCTTGGACGTAATATCGTAGACCACGCGGTTGACGTGCGGCACCTCGCCGATGATGCGCTCCGAGATGCCGCGCAGCACCGGATACGGCAGCTCCGCCCACTCGACCGTCATCGCGTCCGTCGAGGTGACCGCGCGTACGCCGATTACGTAGTCGTACGTGCGCAGATCGCCCATCACGCCGACGCTGCGGACGCCGGTGAACACGGTAAAATACTGCCAGACCTTCTCGGCAAGGCCCGCGGCGGCGATCTCCTCGCGCAGGATTTTGTCGCTGTGCCGCAGAATGTCCAGCTTCTCCTTCGTGATTTCGCCCATCACGCGGATGGCGAGCCCCGGCCCGGGAAACGGCTGGCGCCACACCAGCGCATGCGGGATGCCGAGGTATTCGCCGAGCGCGCGCACCTCGTCCTTGAACAGCGTG